>JAZNOC010000055.1:0-37057 GCA_045580605.1 Clostridia bacterium
TATGTAATTTTATATGCTTACACATCATAGCACTATGATTTATAAGAGAGGATAAAAAGTATGGAGTACAAATTTGAGGCCTGGGAAGGTTTTGGTGGCGGAAGTTGGAAAAAAGAAATAAATGTACGAAGCTTCATCAAAAATAACTATACCCCTTATGACGGGGATGAAAGCTTTCTTGAGCCTCCAACAAAGGACACGCTCGACCTTTGGGAAAAGGTGCTCAAATTAAGCGCAAAGGAAAGAAAAGCCGGCGGCGTTCTGGATATGGATACAAAGATTATATCCACAATCACATCGCATGGACCGGGTTATCTTGATAAAAACAAAGAGAAAATCGTAGGTTTTCAGACGGATAAGCCGTTTAAGCGTGCTCTTATGCCTTACGGTGGAATTCGTATGGCGGAAAGGGCGTGCACCGATAACGGTTATACTATAGATCCCGAAGTTAAGGAGTTTTTCTCAGTACACAGAAAAACACACAATGCCGGAGTTTTTGATGTCTATACTCCCGAGATGAGAGCGTGCCGCTCAAGTCATATTATTACAGGCCTTCCCGATGCCTACGGCAGGGGTAGGATTATAGGCGACTACAGGCGTGTTGCACTTTACGGTGTTGATGTACTGATTGAAGATAAAAAAGAACAAAAGGTAATAACACGCTCAGCTATGCTTCCCGATATTATCCGTGCAAGAGAGGAGCTTTCAGAGCAAATCCGTGCGCTTGAAGACCTCAAGAAAATGGCACTGAGCTATGGCTTTGATATTTCCCAGCCGGCAAGAGATACTAAAGAGGCTATCCAGTGGCTCTACTTTGGTTATCTCGCAGCCGTTAAGGAGCAAAACGGTGCGGCAATGTCGCTTGGCAGAACATCGACATTCCTTGATATTTACGCAAACAGAGATATCAAAAAAGGTATATATACAGAAAAAGATATACAGGAGTTTATTGACCATTTTATTATGAAGCTCCGTCTTGTAAAATTTGCACGTACTCCCGAGTACAACTCACTTTTCTCAGGCGACCCTCAGTGGGTTACGGAATCTATAGGTGGTATGACGGTAGACGGCAAGCATATGGTAACAAAAATGTCTTTCCGTTATCTGCACACACTTACAAACCTCGGTCCTGCGCCTGAGCCGAATTTGACGGTGCTTTGGTCAACTCAGCTTCCTGTAAAATTCAAGCGCTACTGTGCGAAAATGTCAATTGAAACATCTTCAGTTCAGTACGAAAATGATGACCTTATGCGCGTTGTACACGGTGATGACTATGCAATTGCCTGCTGTGTATCTTCAATGCGTGTCGGCAAGGAAATGCAGTTCTTCGGCGCACGTGCAAATCTTGCAAAGTGTTTGCTTTATGCTATTAACGGCGGCGTTGATGAAATCTCGGGCGAGCAGGTTGCTCCCGAATTCCGCCCCGTAACGTCGGAATATCTTGACTTTGACGATGTTATGATAAAATATGATGAAATGATGAAGTGGCTTGCAGGGGTTTATGTAAACACACTCAATATTATTCATTATATGCACGATAAATACTGCTACGAAAAAATACAGATGGCTCTTCACGATAAAAACGTAAAACGCTGGTTTGCAACAGGTATTGCAGGACTTTCTGTTGTTGCCGATTCACTTTCTGCAATTAAGTATGCAAAGGTTAAGCCAATCCGCAACGAGAAAGGTATTGCAGTTGATTATGAAATAGAGGGAGATTTCCCCAAATACGGTAACGATGACGACCGTGTTGACTCAATTGCAGTTGATGTTGTTCACAGATTTATGGGTCATATCAGGAAAAATCATACTTACAGAGAAAGTATTCCCACAACATCAATACTCACAATAACCTCAAACGTGGTTTATGGTAAAAACACCGGTGCCACACCTGACGGACGTAAGAGAGGGGAACCGTTTGCACCCGGTGCAAACCCGATGCATCAGAGGGATACTCACGGTGCAGTAGCATCGCTGTCTACAGTTTCAAAGCTTCCTTTCAGGGATGCTCAGGATGGTATATCAAACACCTTCTCAATTATTCCGGGTGCACTTGGCAAGGACGACAGAATTTTTGCAGGTGATATTGAGGTCGACCTTGATTGCGAGGGCGGAGCATGCTTTTCACCTACTCTTTTCCAGGACCTCGACACAGACTAACTTAAGGAGGAGATTTAAATGGCAGCAACACAAAACCAAATTAATAATTTAGTGTCTCTTCTTGACGGCTATGCCCAAAAAGGCGGACACCATCTTAACGTAAATGTTTTCACAAAGGAAACACTTCTTGACGCTCAGGCACATCCTGAAAATTATCCTCAGCTTACAGTAAGAGTGAGTGGATATGCAGTTAACTTTGTTAAGCTTACGAAGGAGCAGCAGGATGAGGTTATCGCAAGGACTTTCCATGATAAAATATAACACAAAGGGACTCATTCATTCGGTTGAAAGCTTTGGCACAGTTGATGGACCCGGCATAAGATATGTTGTGTTTATGCAGGGCTGTCCTATGAGGTGCCTGTACTGCCACAATCCTGATACGTGGGAAGTCGGTGCAGGGAAAGAGATGAGTGCCGAGCAAATCATTTCTGAATATAAAAAGAACAGCGTTTTTTATGAAAAAGGCGGAATTACGGTAACGGGCGGCGAGCCACTTCTGCAGATTGATTTTCTAATTGATCTTTTCAAAAAAGCTAAAGAAGAGGGCATCCATACTTGTATTGATACGTCAGGTATAGTCTTTGACGAAAACAATGTCAAAAAGATGGATGAGCTTATGAGATTTACCGATCTTGTGATGCTTGACATTAAGCATATTGATCCTGTAATGCACAGGGAAATAACGGGGATGGATAACGAAAATATTCTCGCCTTCGCAAAATATCTCGATGAAAAGAACATTCCAATATGGATAAGGCATGTTGTTGTGGAGAATATTACAGATAACCCCGATGACCTTATCAGGCTCGGTGAGTTTATAGGAGAACTTAAAAATCTGCAGGCAGTTGATGTGCTTCCGTATCACACAATGGGGGTTTCTAAATATAAGGAGCTTGGTATAAAATATCCGCTCGAAGGTGTTTTGCCCCTCTCGGTTGATGCGGCGTCAAAAGCGAGAAAGTTTATTATACAGGGAATAAAAAGAAAAAGGATGTAATTACATCCTTTTTCTTTTTATGTATTTAGTTTTCTATTGCCTGCATAAACGTGATGTCCGAAAGCTTAAAGCCCTTTGATGCCACACATGTTTTGTCAAATGTAACACCCTTGTATCGACCTTCCGTTCCATACGCTGCTCCCGAGGTTGGAGCAGGGTCGTAGAATAAAACATCATTACCGTCAAAACCTACTGCAACCATAGTATGAGGGAAGCCTGCATATCTCACAAGCACGCCCTCGGGATGCGCTTTCAGTGCCTCTATAAGAGCACAGCGTACAACTGCATCCGACTTTTGCGGATTGTTTATATAAGTTCCGCCGGAAATATTATCGCGACCTCCGTAGTAAACGCTGGTTACAGGCAATGCAGATGTGAATCTCAAATTGTATGCCGAAATAATGTCGTAGTGATAGCAGTAAGCCCCATTGGATGTTTTTTGCAAATTGATTTGGGCAATATCGCTCGGGGTAACGCGAGTGCCTGTTACATTGGAAATAAGCATTGCATACGAGCATACCCAGCAGTAGCCGCTGCCGAAACCAGGAAGCTGGAATTCCTCTTCATTCTGGAAATAGTATGTATGATTTTCAGGAAGCTGGGATGTGTAGTTATCGAAAACCTCAACTTCTTCATAAGCCAACTGAGAGTCCTGCTGGTCTGACACAATCATATCATCAGAGCTCAGCTTTTGAAGATAGACAGTATTAGACGCCTTGTTGAAATTTACCGAATAGTTGAAAATCCGTGCAAAATCACGAACTGCAATGCAAAGCCTTCCATTAATATAAACACATGGTGCGGAAAGTCTGTAAAAAACATACTCGTAAACTGACGTGCCCGTAAGGTCTGCAACAGTTATATATTCCTCATTTGGGACAATGCAGGTTGAAACGGTTCTACTGCTTACAACCGCGCTTTTTGGGTCGTCATATCCACTGTATGAATAATCAAGCTCAGACGCAAGACTTTTTGCATCTGCATAAGTAACACCATCGCGAATAATCGGCTTTTGTGAAAGAGTGGTTTTAACACCATCAATAACTAAATTTACGGGAGTATCCTCGTAAGCAAGAGTATGCACAGGTAGCAATATTAAAATTGTCAGAAAAACTGCCAGTATTTTTCTCATAAAGAAAACCCTTTCAGAAAGTGTTCTTTTATGATTTATTTATAACATAAACGACAAAAAAAGTCAATATAATAGATAAATTACAACCGTTTGATTGACACTTCGGGATAAATGTAATAAAATAAGGAAAGTAAAAAACGAAGGTGGAAATTTTATGAGACTGCAAAAATATATGGCGGAATGTGGTGTTAGTTCCCGCAGGGGAGCCGAAAAACTTATTGAGCAGGGGCGTGTACAAGTAAACGGCGAGATAATTGATTTTATGGGCTTTGATGTTGACGAAGAAAACGATGTCGTAGAAGTTGACGGCGCCGTTATCAAAAAGGAAACCAAAAAGTACTATATTATGCTTAACAAACCCAAAAACTATGTTACAACCGTGAGCGACGATTTAGGCAGGCCAACCATTATGGAGCTTGTGCGTGATATAAAGGTAAGAATATACCCCGTAGGGAGACTTGACTTTGATACCACAGGGCTTATTATCCTTACTAACGACGGGGAGTTTGCAAACATAGTAACGCACCCGAAGCATGTTATAAATAAATCCTATATTGCAAGGATAAAGAAACCACTTGATGAAACTGAGCTTATGCGTCTTCGCACGGGCGTAGAGCTTGATGGTGTTATGACATCGAAGGCGGGGGCGGAAAACGTCAAAAATCCAAAGCACGGTGCCGAGGTCAAAATCACTATTCATGAGGGACGTAATCGTCAGGTAAGGAGGATGCTTGAGAGCGTAGGAGCAGAGGTTTTAGCTCTTAAAAGACTTTCAATCGGCTCGCTTACTCTGGGCAATCTTCCGGAAGGCAAGTGGCGCCATCTGTCCGAAGCTGAAATAAACAAACTGAGAGGTAAAAAAAGATGATTAAGGTAAACATTATTGAAGATGAAAGAGTACTAAAGTCCATAGTTAAAGATGTAAAGGAAACAACGCTTGTAGCATGGGCTCAGGCAGGGGCGCAGTCGCTTGGCTACTGTGTGTTTGATATATCGGGCGAGATTATTTCAATTGAACAAAAAGAAGATGTCTTCGAGCTTTTAATCAGATGTGCTTTAAATTGCCTCGATTTAAGAGGGGTAAGCACAGGATTTTCTTATAATAAAGAGCTTTTTGACGGACTTCTGATGCTTGGGTTTAAGAAAAACGAAGACGTATGCAGTGTTGATATAAAGGAGTTTTTCAAACCGTGTTGCCACTGCAAAGAATAAAATGATGTAAAGAATAATTTACAATAAAATAAAAAATATTGTTGAAATATGGTTTGATATGGTATATAATTATGGTAAAATGGGAAGAATTTGAACATATTTAAATTGAGCAGGAG
The DNA here is from genome assembly GCA_045580605.1 of Clostridia bacterium. Taxonomy (GTDB): domain Bacteria; phylum Bacillota; class Clostridia; order UMGS1883; family UMGS1883; genus UMGS1883. The sequence continues at coordinate 5,618 of JAZNOC010000055.1, forward strand.
GTACATAGTATGAGTTCCATTGAAAAAGTATCTGACCTACTCGCAAGGAAAGCTGAAATAGCTCTCGGCGGAGGAAAGGAAAAACTTGAAAAACAAAAACAAAATGGCAGTATGACTGCACGTGAAAGAATATCAGCCTTGTTTGATGAGGGAAGCTTTATCGAACTGGGTGCTTTTGTGTCTTCACGTAGCGAAAATACTGCAGCCGATGGCGTTGTAACAGGCTATGGTACTGTTGACGGAAGGCTTGTGTATGCGTACTCTCAGGACAAAACTGTTCTCAGCGGTGCGATTGGTGAACTTAATGCAGAAAAAATAGTTAAGCTTTTTGATTTGGCTCTTAAGATGGGTGCTCCAATCGTTGGCATGCTCGATTCTGACGGAGTGCGTCTTGAAGAGGGTGTGCTTTCTCAGGCGGCTATGGGTAAGCTTCTTTCATATTCTTCAAAGGTGAGTGGAGTTATACCCAACGTAAGCATTGTTTTCGGAAATTGTGCCGGCGGCAGTGCGATTGCGGCTGAAATGAGCGACTTTGTAATTATGAACGAAAAGACGGGCAGGCTTTTTGTGAATGGTCCGTCTGTTATAGAGGCATCTACAGGTAAAAAATCACCTGCCGACGCAAAGGAAAATGTAAATGTCAGCGGCAGTGCACATTTCCTTGCAGAGGACGATATGGGTTGCTTGGGAATGGCAAGACTTCTTCTTTCGTACCTTCCTTCAAACAATCTTTCTGATGCGTTTGAATTTGAAACTGCAGACGATATCAATAGAACAAGCGATGTTCTTAATAATATTGATCAGATTGATGATATAAGAATAGTTATTGCCGAGGTTGCAGACGATAAGGCGTTCTTTGAGTCGCAGGCAGGCTACGCTGACGAAGCGGTAACGGGCTTTATCCGCCTTAATGGTTCAACTGTTGGTGCGATTGGAACAAACGGAAAGGAGCTTAGCGGAAAGGCGCTTCAGAAGGTTTCAAGGTTTGTACGTTTCTGCGATTGCTACAATATCCCTGTTCTTACATTTACCGATGTTGACGGATTTGTGGTAAATGCCTACGAGGAAGAATACGGCCTTGCAAAGAAAGCCGCAACACTTGTCTATTCATTTACGGGTGCGACAGTGCCTAAGGTAAATGTAATCGTAAAAAAGGCGTACGGCAGTGCATATACAATTATGAACTCCTCTCAGTCAGGCGCAGACATTGTGTTTGCATATCCTACGGCAGAAGCTGCACCGCTTAATGCGGAGGCAGGTATCCGTGTTATTTATAACGACAGACTTCAGGCAGGCGAAAACAAGGATATGCTCGCCCAGGAATATAAGGAAAACGATGCGTCTATATACAACGCTGCAAAACTTGGCTATGTAGACGATGTTATTAATCCTTCCGAAACTCGCCAGAGAGTCATTGCGGCACTCGAAATGCTCAGAAGCAAGCGTGCAAGCGTGCCTTCACGCAAGCATGACAATATGCCGCTTTAAGAGGTGAGTTGTATGGAATTAAATGTAAAAAACGTAATAGCTGAAGGCCTTGCATACACTGTTATGGGTATAGTAGTAGTTTTTGCGGTGCTTGTTCTCATAATGCTTGTAATAAAGGCGATGGCACTTTTCAGCGCAGAAAAACCTCAGGTCGCAAAAGAACCTGAACAAATGCCAAAGCAGGCACCTGTGCAGGTAGCTGAAACTATAACAAAGAGCGATGATACAGAGCTTATAGCAGTAATCACTGCGGCAATAGCTGCAGCAATGGGCAAAAGTGCATCATCTCTTATGATTCGCTCGTATAAGAAAATATCCGGCAATGCGTGGAACAGAGCCGGTAGAAGCGAAACACTTGAAAACAGATTTTAGGAGGATAAAAATTATGAGAAAATTTATTGTAAATGTAAACGGTAACTCTTACGAGGTTGAAGTTGAAGAAGTAGGCGGCGCAGCAACAGCTCCCGTAGCTGCACCCGCACCTGCAGCAGTTGCACCCGCAGCTGCTCCTGCAGCTCCTAAAGCTGCTGTACCCGCAGGCGGCACAAGTGTTAATGCACCTATGCCCGGTAATGTTCTTGACATAAAGGTAGCAAACGGCGCAAGCGTTAAAAAGGGTGATGTACTTATCATTCTTGAAGCTATGAAAATGGAAAACGAAATCGTTGCTCCCTGCGACGGCACTGTTACAGTTGTTGCAACAAAGGGCTCTACCGTAAACAGCGGTGATGTGCTTGCAACTCTTTCTTAATTGGTAAGTTAGTAATTAAGAATGGAGTGATAAAATTGCTGGAAAAATTAGCTGTTGGCTTTGAACAGTTCTTTATGAACACAGGCCTTGCAAATATGTTTAACAACGGCGACACTGTATGGTGGAAAACCGTTGTTATGATTGCGGTTGCATGTGTGCTTCTTTACCTTGCAATTGTAAAAAAGTTTGAGCCGTTACTTTTGCTTCCGATTGCATTTGGTATGCTTCTTGCAAACCTTCCGCTTGGCGGGGTTATGCATCCCGAACTGTTTTTAGGGGACAAAATTGACTACGGTATGGTACTTAAAAAAGGCGGTCTTTTAGACCTTTTGTACTTAGGTGTTAAGCTTGGAATATATCCTCCGCTCATTTTCCTTGGCATAGGATGTATGACAGACTTTGGACCACTTATTTCTAACCCTAAGAGTATTCTCTTAGGCGCTGCTGCACAGATTGGCGTGTTTATCACATTCCTCGGTGCAATACTTCTCGGTGCTTTTCAGATTGGTGGTTTCGGTGCTGACGGCTCGATAGATACAATCTTTAAGGAAGCCGCATCTATCGGTATAATCGGCGGTGCGGACGGTCCGACGGCGATATATGTTACCAAAACGCTTGCACCTACACTACTCAGCGCAATAGCAGTTGCGGCATATTCTTATATGGCACTTGTGCCAATTATTCAGCCTCCGATTATGAAGGCTCTTACAACAAAGGAAGAAAGAATGATTGTTATGGAGCAGCTTCGCCCCGTAACAAAAAGGGAGAAAATACTTTTCCCGATAATAGTAACAATCGTGGTTGTTTTGCTTGTTCCCGATGCGGCACCGCTCGTAGGTATGCTTATGCTTGGTAACCTCTTTAAAGAGAGTGGCGTTGTCGAAAGAATAAACAAAACTGCGCAGAACGAGCTTATGAATATTATCACAATATTCCTTGGTATAACTGTTGGTGCAACTGCTACGGCGGATACATTCCTTACACCAAAAACACTTCTTATAATTTGTCTTGGTCTTCTCGCATTCTCGGTAAGTACCGCTGCAGGTGTAATATTTGGCAAAATTATGTGTAAGGCAACAGGCGGCAAGGTTAACCCCCTTATAGGCAGTGCGGGCGTTAGCGCTGTGCCTATGGCGGCACGTGTTTCTCAGGTAGTTGGACAAAAGGAAAATTCGTCAAACTTCCTTCTTATGCATGCAATGGGTCCAAATGTTGCAGGCGTAATCGGCAGTGCCGTGGCAGCAGGTGTATTTCTTGCACTCTTTAAGTAAGAAAGGATAGATTAAAATGGCTAATAAAAGCGTTAAAATAACAGAAACAATTCTTCGTGATGCTCATCAGTCGCTTATAGCTACAAGAATGACAACCGAGGAAATGCTCGGGGCAGTCGAGCTTCTTGACAAGGTAGGCTTTAATGCTCTCGAAGCATGGGGCGGCGCAACATTTGACAGTTGCCTTCGTTTTCTCAACGAAGACCCGTGGGAAAGACTTAGAAAAATCAAGGACAAAGCAAAGAACACCCCTCTCCAGATGCTTTTCAGGGGACAAAATATTCTTGGCTATCGCCACTACGGTGATGATGTAGTTGAATATTTTGTGCAGAAGTCAATAGCAAACGGTATTGATATTATAAGAATTTTCGATGCACTTAACGACATCAGAAATCTCAGAACTGCAATCAATGCAACAATAAAGGAAAAGGGTCATGTTCAGGCGGCTATTTCTTATACAATCAGCCCTGTTCATACAAACGAAAGCTTTATTGACCTTGCAAAGCAGCTCGAGGATATGGGCGCAAGCTCTATCTGTATAAAGGATATGGCAGGTCTTCTTACACCTTACAATGCATTTGACCTTGTATCAGGCATGAAAAAGGCAGTAAATATCCCGATTGAGCTTCATACACACTATACAAGCGGTGTTGCTTCAATGACATATCTCAAGGCTATTGAAGCAGGCGTGGATATTGTGGACTGTGCTCTTTCACCCTTTGCTCTTGGTACATCTCAGCCCGCTACAGAGGCACTTGTTGCAACTCTTCAGGGCACAGAGTATGACACAGGCTATGACCTTAATCTTCTCAGTGATATTGCAGACTACTTCAGACCAATCCGTGAGAAATATCTCGAAAGCGGAACTCTTAACCCCAAGGCTTTGGCAGTTGATGTTAACACACTTAAATATCAGGTTCCGGGCGGAATGCTCTCAAACCTCATTTCACAGCTTAAACAGCTCGGTGCGGAGGACAAGTTCCAGGAGGTTCTTAAGGAGGTTCCCCGTGTGCGTGAGGATGCAGGCTTCCCGCCGCTCGTAACACCTACAAGCCAGATTGTAGGTACTCAGGCAGTGTTTAACGTTGTTCTCGGCGAAAGATATAAAAATGTTACAAAGGAATTCCGTGGACTTATCCGTGGTGAATACGGAAAGACCTCGGTTGAGGTTAACCCCGAATTTGTGAAGAAGATTATCGGCGATGATAAGGTTATTACCGGCAGACCCGCCGATGATATCCCCAACGAGCTTGATAAGTTCAGAAGCGAAATAAGCGAATATATCGAACAGGATGAGGACGTGCTCAGCTATGCGCTCTTTGGACCTGTTGCAACAAAGTTCTTTGAATATCGTCAGGGTCAGAAATATAAAATAGATTCTGAGCTTGTGGATAAGGAAAATAACATCCATCCGATGTAAAAGAAATTTAAAAACAGACTGATTGAAAAATCAGTCTGTTTTTTGTTTAACATTGGAAAACTTAGACAATAATATAAACAAATCCCATTCGGAAGGATTGATTTGTTTGAGCGAAGTTATTCTTGAAATGAAAAATATAAAAAAGAGCTTTTCGGGTGTGCCCGCACTTAAGAATGCGGCGCTTGAGGTGAAGATGGGCGAGGTACATGCCCTGATGGGCGAAAACGGTGCGGGAAAGTCAACGCTTATGAAAATTCTGTGCGGGATATACCGTGCTGACTCAGGCAGCATAACATATTTCGGGAGCGAAAGAAGATTTGAAAATATTTCCCAATCACAACAGGCGGGGATATGTGTTATTCATCAGGAGCTTAATATGCTCAGCCACCTTACCGTTGCACAAAATATATATATCGGACGGGAACCAAAGAAGGGAATATTCATAGACGACAAAAAGATGGAAAAGGATACGTCTATTCTTTTTAAGAAAATTGGGGTTGATATCTCACCGTCTGCAAAGCTCGGGGCCCTCACCGTGGGTAAACAACAGATGGTAGAAATTGCAAAGGCAATATCGCACGAAAGCAGGCTCCTTATCCTCGATGAGCCAACTGCTGCACTCTCTGACAGGGAGTCTGAGGAGCTTTTTAAGATAATGAATGAGCTAAGAGGCAAAGGCATCGGTATGGTTTACATCTCGCATCGTATGAACGAAATAAAAAGAATTTCCGACCGTGTTACGATTATGCGTGATGGAGAATATATAGGAACGGTAAACACAGCTGAAACCACTCAGGAAGAAATAGTTAAAATGATGGTCGGGCGAGAAATAGGAAGCATTAACAAGACAAAAAGCAATGTAAAACCCGATGCAAAAACTGTTCTCGAGGTAAAGAATATAAAAAATAACGATACTGTTCACGGTGTAAGTTTTAAACTCAGAAAGGGTGAAATCTTAGGAATATCAGGTCTTATGGGAGCAGGAAGAACAGAGCTTGTACGCCTTATCTACGGGGCAGAGAAAAAGTCGGGCGGTGAAATTTTTATAAACGGAGTAAAAAAAGATATTCGCACGCCCGAAGAGGCGGTATCTGCAGGCGTTTGCTATCTTTCCGAGGACAGAAAAAGATACGGTCTGCTTGTCGAGAAAAACGTGGCAGAAAACACCTCTCTTTCGTCAATTGATAAATATATACAAAACGGCTTCATTGATGATAAGCGCATCTATAAGGACTCAGTGTGGATAAACAGTGAACTTAGAACAAAGGCGGCATCGGTTACCCAGACAGTGCGTGAGCTTTCGGGCGGAAACCAGCAGAAAATCGTTATTTCAAAATGGCTTCTCCGTGATGCTGATATCTTTATATTTGATGAGCCGACACGTGGCATTGATATCGGTGCAAAAAGCGAAATATATTCCCTTATAGAAAAACTGGCTGCATCAGGGAAATCGGTTATTATGATATCTTCAGAGCTTGCGGAAATTTTAAGGCTGAGCGACAGAATTTTAGTAATGTGCGAGGGATATCTTACAGGCGAGCTTGATATCAGCGAAGCCACTCAGGAAAAAATTATGCAGCTTGCAACGCGAAGAAAAGCTATAGGAGGTAACAGAAAATGAAAACAACTTCGCAAATGAAATTCAGGCAAAACACCATAATCATAGTAGCGCTTGTACTTCTTATGCTTGTTTTTGCAATGCTTAATGTGCATTTTATAGACAGATTTAACATTGTTAGTATGGCTCAGTCGCTTGCGCCCTACGCCATTATGGGTCTCGGAGTAACATTTGTTATAGCATCGGGTGGTATCGACCTTTCAATCGGTACGGTCTGTATTGCATCGGCAGTTATTGCAGGCAGGCTTTTTATGAATGGAATGCCGCTTTTTATGACCATCCCTGTGATGATTTTAATTGGCGGAATTTTTGGAGTGCTAAACGGCTTTCTTGTTGCAAAGCTCGGTCTGCCAAGCTTTATCGCAACGCTCGGTACGATGATGCTTTCGCGAGGACTCAGTGCACTGTTGGTTTCAATACCAAATATTTTTTTCTCGAGCGGAACGTGGTTTAACAAAGCTTTTTCCAATTACAACGGCTTCCCTACAGGGCTTGTGTGGATAATACTTTTTGCCGTTTTGTGTGCATATCTGATGTATAAAAACAAAATTGGAAGATACATCCTTGCCATAGGCAGTAACGAGGAGGCAACTCGACTTTCAGGAATAAATACCGATAAATACAAAATGATTGCCTATATACTAAGCGGCCTTGGTGCAGGTATTGCGGCAATATTCTGGGCGGCATCGTTTGCAACGGTTGCCACTGCAACGGGTAACGGAATGGAGCTTGATGCTATTGCGGGAGTTTATATCGGCGGAACATCGGCGGCAGGCGGTGTGGCATCTGTTTCAGGCTCAGTTATCGGTGCGGCACTTCTTGTAGTAATCCGTAACGGACTTAATTTTGTGCTTGCAAAGTTCAATCTAAACTTAAATTCCACCTATGTAACCTACGTGCTGACAGGAATTATTGTTATTGCAGCAGTGCTTACAGATGTGGTTAAAACAAAAAGTAAAAAGGAGTAAGGAAATGAGAAAACGTTTATTTACGCTGATTTTATGCGTGCTTTTGCTGTTTATGATGTCGGCATGCAGCAGCGGCGGGAGTGAGAACACAAGCAAAACAATTGCCGTGATTGCAAAGGGAGAGTCCCACGCATTCTGGCAGTCGGTAAAAAGCGGTGCCGAGGATGCCGCCGAAAAATACGGCTACACAATCACGTTCCGCGGTCCTGCAAGTGAGTCAGCAAAGGATATCCCCGCACAGCAGGAAATGATACAAACTGCTCTTTCAAACAACGTAGCAGGTATGGTGGTTGCAACAATAGGCGAAGGCTTTACAGACTCGCTCGTTCAGGCTTATGAACGCAAAATCCCCGTTGTGCAATTTGACAGCGGTATCTGGGAAAAGGATATAGAAACACTTAATAATAACAATAAAAATCCTATAAAGTCATCGGTTGCAACCGATAATCGCATAGCGGCGGCACTTGCTGCGGAAAAGTTTTACGAGGCACTCCGCTCCGATATTTCGAAAAGCGAGAAATACATTCTCGGCATAATTCAGCACGATGAAACGCAAACGGGCATTGACCGAGCAGGAGGATTTGAAGACAGATTTAAAGAGCTTGCCGAAGAAAATGATGACACAAAAGGCAAAGTTACAATTTACAAGGAAGTAAAACCAGGCGATGCCGAAAATGCCTACAAAACAGCACTTGAAGCACTTGCCGACAAAGGGGCATCTGCAATATTTATGTCAAACGAGGGCGTTGTAAAGCAGGTCTACGATGCTGCATCTGCCGCAGGAACAAAGTACGACAAAATAAAATTCTGCGGTTTTGACGGTGGTACAAAGCAGATTGAATGGATGAAAGCCACCAAAGGTCCCAAGCTTATCGGCTCTGTTGTTCAGGACTCCTACAATATCGGATATCGTGCGGCAGAGCAGGTGATTTTTGCTATTGAGGGAAAATCAACAGAAAAAGAGGTTGCAATAGAGGGTGCATGGTGGGACAGCAGCAATGTTGACGAAATGATTCAGAAAAATCTTGTCTATAAAGGTTAATATTTAATTGAGTATTGAATATATATAAAATAAAAAATTAAAAGGGGAGAAATTAATGAGAAGAATTTTAAAGAAATCGGCAATCCTTTTCACAGTGGCGGCAATGGCGCTTTCCTGCGCGTCAGCGGCATTTGCTCAGTCCGAGATGGACAACATGGTTTTTGCAGGCTATGACCTTACAAATCCCGAAAGTCCGAACAGAATCTATAACGAGGTTATAGGTGGTCAGTATACAAACAAGCAGGTGCTTGTACCGGTTTCACCTCAGTGGAAAGCCGAGGGCTATGAGGCAGTTTATCCTTATGCAGGCTACAGCAGAATGTATCTTGATAACAAAAAACAGCCCATTACTGCATACAATAACCTCTTCCCGCAGTGGGAAACGAGGCGCAGGGATTATATGTGGGAAATAAAGGCTCCGTATATCATTTGGGAACGTCAGCAGACAAAGGTGAACGGAAAGACATGGCAATGGGACTACGGCAACGAAAAATTCGGAATTTCAGATTCCGTAGTTAAAACAAGAACAAACCGTCAGGCTTATGTTACCGATATTTCTATGAAAAAGTATGGCTTCGGCAGTTATCTTAAGGATGGAACTCCTTTAAATGATGCAAACGAAAAGATGTATCAGTACTTCGGTGTAAAGGCATCTGACGAGTGGAAGCAACTTGTGAGTTCAACTCTTACAGTCCAGAAACTCAGCGAAAAGGACGAAAACAACCGCTATGTTTTAACTGACGAATATTTAAAATCAATTATTCCTGTAGTTCGCAGTAAATTCATAACCGCAAAGTTCAACGCAAAGGGAAATGCAGGTCTTGCAACAAAGAATGTAGCAGCCGAATATCTTCTCCATGCAGATGACAACTGGCAGTGGGACGGCGACTCCTTTGATGTTGTATATAATGCCAAGATTGACTGGACAAAACCATCCTACGAAATGGCAGAGCCGTATAACTACTACCAGTATCTTATAGTTGACGGCGTAGTACTCGATGGTACAAACGGCAAGGACAGAATTCTTCGCTATACAGGCGGCAAGGCAACACCCAAGGTGGAGTGGAAATTCGCATTCTTCCAGCTTGCACAAAATAGCGAGGGTGCAGACGTATATGAAGTTGTAGAACAAAAATATGTTGGCGGTGCTAAGGCAACAAATGCTCAGGGCGAATATATCTACAGAATTCCCACAGGCGAATATGCAAACACTTACTTTAAACTTAACGGTAATCTGATAGAGTACTGGGCAGTTGACCGCAAGGGTAATAAATCACTGCTTGCCACAACCCCGAATACCACGGGAAATCTAGGCGGTCTTATTGATGCTTATATGAGCGGGTCAATAAAGTATAACGGATACGTTCCATCAGACAATTAAACGTAAAATACGGTGTGCAATGCACACCGTATTTTTGTATTTTCTTTTTAATATTTTTGTTGAAATGAAAAATATAAAATGCTATAATATAATGAGATGGGAATTTCAATCGGGAAAGGATAGATTTTATATGAAAATACTTATTGTTGATGACGAAAAACTGCTTGTAAAGGGCATAAAATTTAATCTTGAACAAGACGGCTACGAAACAGAAGTCGCTTATGACGGTGAGGAGGCCCTCAAGCTTGCTCGTGATAAAAGTATATCCTTAATTATACTCGATTTAATGCTCCCCAATGTTGACGGGCTTACTGTTTGTCAGAAAATTCGTGAGTTTTCGACAGTGCCGATAATTATGCTTACGGCAAAAACTGAGGATATGGATAAAATCTTAGGCCTTGAGTACGGTGCTGATGACTACCTTACAAAGCCATTTAACATTCTTGAACTTAAGGCAAGGATAAAGGCGATTTTAAGACGTAGCTCAAGTGCGAGTGTTACAAGTGCAAAAAGCGTAACAACAGTCGGCGGAATAGAGCTTGACTACAATCTCAGGAGAATAAGAATAGGAGACAAGTCTATTGAGCTTACAGCCAAGGAATTTGACCTTTGCGACCTTTTCATATCAAATCCTGGAAAGGTTTATTCAAGAGATAATCTTCTTGACATTGTCTGGGGCTATGATTATCCGGGCGATATCAGAACGGTTGACGTTCATGTAAGAAGGCTTCGTGAGAAGATTGAGCCTGACGCAGCCGCTCCCACATATATACTCACAAAATGGGGGGTAGGTTACTATTTTAAAGAAAATTAAGGAGAATATGCATAGCATACGCTTTAAGCTTGTGCTGACATATTTTATCATAATCATACTTACATTGGGCTTTATAGGGACATACCTTACAAACTCAATGCAGCAGTATACACTTAATCAGAAAAAAATACAAACGCTTTCTCAGGCTAATGTAATTGCGGGATATATTTCTCAGTATCAGGACCTTAGCGAGGAAAGCATCAACTATTTGCTTGAGCAGCAGCAGGTAGCAAGCAACAGCCGTGTGCTTATGCTTGATATGGATGCAAGGGTAACGTATGACTCAAACAATGGCGTTATGCAGGATATCTATATGCCGACGAGTGCTATTCTCAGTGCGATTGAGGGTAGTAATACTGACGAAAAGGTCTATGACCCCAACGGCGATCTCATTATCGGTGCAGCAGTGCCAATAATAAAAAACAAGATTGTAACAGGAGTTATTTATTATCAGACCTCTGCTCAGGATACGGTTGACTTTATGAATCAGATATGGATGACAATGCTTATGCTTGCACTTTTAGTCAGCATAATAGTTGGCGTTGTAAGCTTTGTAATGGCAGGCATAATTACTGCGCCTATCACAGACCTTACTGATAAAATAAGCAAGGCTGCAGACGAAAACACCGACTTTTTCATTGAAGAAAAACTAAGTGGCGAGGTTGGGCGGCTTATCGATTCATTTAACAAAATAACGGATAAAATTCATACGCAGGAGCAAAAAAGACAGGAGTTTGTTTCAAACGCCTCGCACGAGCTTAAGACGCCGCTAAGCTCCATAAAGCTTATCAGTGATTCGCTTCTCAATGTTCCCGATGCAACGCGTGAAATGACAAACGAATTTCTGACCGATATGAACATTCAGGTCGAAAGGCTTACCAGAATTGTAGATAAGCTGCTTACACTCACAAAAATGGATAATGATCAAAATGTATCAAGGATGGAATTTGCCGTAACTGATCTTACCGAGCTTTGCACAAATATAGTCAAGGCGCTTCGCCCGCTTGCAGAACAAAAGCACATTACCCTGAGCTATGAGGCAGAGGCAACAATTTATTCCAAGGTTGAACGCGACAGGATTTGGGAAGCAATTTACAACATAATAGATAACAGCATCAAATATACAAAAGAAGGCGGAAATGTAGACGTTACCGTCTTTAAAGAAGAAAACAATGTTATAATAACGGTTAAAGACACAGGCATTGGTATTGCGTCTGAGGAAAGGTACAAAATCTTCGACAGATTCTACCGTGTGGATAAGGCACGTGCAAGAGAAACCGGCGGTACAGGTCTTGGCCTTTCAATTGCACTTACTGCTGTTGAGCTTCACGGTGGTAACATTCAGGTAGACAGTGAGGAAGGTGTAGGAAGTACATTCCGCATAATAATTCCCATTACGTTTAAGTAATTTCGAAAGGAAGGGATTATATGAAAAAGGTATTATCACTTATAATTACAATAGCCTTGGCTACAGCGCTCATTTCAGCGTGCGGAAAATCAAATAAAATGGTAAGTGTGTATTTTAAGGATGCAACTGAAAATAAGCTCAATGAAGAAAAACGTGCAATTCCGGAAAAAGATAAAAAGGATGCAAAGGAAATTGCGAAATTTGCCGTTGCACAAATGATAGCTGGCCCACAAAGTGAGGGCAACAAGGCTCTTTTTCCCGAAAATACAAAGCTTCTTAGCATTGCCATAAATGGCGGTGTTGCAACGCTTGATTTTTCAAAATCCTATAACGAAGCCCATAACGTTTCGGCGCTGCTTTTAAGACTTTCTATTGTAAATACGCTGTGCGGGATTAATGGTATCGACGGTGTTGTAATAAATGTCGAGGGTAAGCCCATAGTTTCTGAAAGCACAGGAAAGGAGTTTGGTGTTCTTTCGCTTGAAAATATAGCGTTTGAAACTAACGATGTCCAAAACGGCGAAAAAACCACGGTCTCCCTTTATTTTCCGCAGAAAAACGGCGACAAGCTTGTCCGTGAAAATCGCAGTATAAAGCTTCAGAGTGCACTTTCGCTTGAAAAGGCAGTTATAGGTGAACTTATTAAAGGACCCGAAAAGGATGGCTGCACTCGTGCACTTCCCACTGATGTAAAGCTCATCGGTATAGAAACAAAGAACAATGTTTGTTTTGTAAACTTCTCAAGCGAGTTTGTTTCAAAAACTCCGTCCAGTTCCCTTACAACAACGCTTTCGCTGTATTCAGTTGTAAACTCTCTTTGCGAACTTGAAGGCGTAGAAAGCGTTCAGATACTTGTTAACGGAGAAAACGGTGTAGAATTTGGTAACTTCGTACTTGATATTCCCTACGAAAAGAATGACGGTATAGTGAAATGATAACAAGTGCGATCGAAAGGTCGCACTTTGTTTGCACATAGGAAAGGAGAAAGGAAAATGAAACTTTTTGAAATTAAAGAAATTCTTGGTGCAGAGGTTTTTGCAGGGGAGGAACTTCTTGACAAGGAAATACACTCTGCTTGCGGAAGCGACCTTATGAGCGACGTACTTGCTTTTGTAAAGGACCAGGCGCTTCTTCTCACGGGTCTTGTTAACGGTCAGGTTGTACGTACGGCGGAAATGATGGACATAAAGGCAATAATCTTTGTTCGTGGGAAAAAGCCCACCGAAGAGGTTATAGAACTTGCAAAGGAGTTTGGCATTGTGATTATGTCAACGCAGAGTGCTATGTATGCCTCCTGCGGAAAGCTCTACACAGCAGGTCTTGGTTTTGACGAGGTGGAGTAATGGAAAACTCAGTAAAACTTCACTACAAGGTGGATGAAAACGATTTCACCCTTGCGGGCGAGGCGAGCAGTGCCACGAAAAAGGTGCTTAAGCAGCTTGGATTTTCTGCCGAGGTTATCCGTAAGGTAGCAATAGCGATGTACGAGTGCGAAATAAATATGGTAATTCACGCTAACGGCGGCGAAATAGATGTTGAGATTTCGCCTGAAAAAATAGTAATGACACATAAAGACAAAGGCCCCGGAATAAAAGATATAGAGGCCGCTATGACGGCAGGCTATTCAACCGCAAGCGAAAAGGTGCGTGAGCTTGGTTTTGGCGCTGGTATGGGGCTTCCGAATATGAAAAAGTATACCGACAGGCTCGACATAAAAACCGAGATTGGCGTTGGCACAACGGTTGAAATGACGGTGCTTGTCTGAAAGGGGGAAAACTCCTGTGGAAAAGGAAAAAGGCATAATCTATCATAGCGTGCGTCTTGAACAGGATGCGTGCAAGGGGTGTACTACGTGTATGCGCTCGTGTCCCACTCAGGCTATCCGTGTTCAAAACGGAAAGGCTAAGATAATAAATGAGCGTTGTATCGACTGCGGTGAGTGTGTGCGCAGATGCCCTTACCACGCAAAAAAGGTCGTGTGCGACTCTATCGATAATCTTAAAAACTACAAATACAATGTGGCACTCCCGGCTCCTGCATTTTGCAGTCAGTTCAAAAGAGCTGAGGATATTGATATCGTGCTTTATGCACTTACGCAAATTGGCTTTGATGATGTTTTTGAGGTGGCAAGGGGTGCCGAGGTAATCACTCAAAAAGCAAAGGAAATGATTGAGGAAGGAAAACTGAAAAAACCTGTAATTTCCTCTGCCTGCCCTGCGGTTGTAAGGCTTATTGCAGTGCGTTTTCCGTCGCTTGCCGATAATATTATTCCGCTTACTTCCCCGATGGAGTGTGCTGCACAGATGGCAAGGGAGGAGGCACGCAAAAAGACGGGTCTCACGGACGAAGAAATCGGTGTTTTCTTTATATCACCGTGTACAGCAAAAATCACAGCCGTAAAGCAACCGCTTGCGATTAACAAATCTGCGGTAAGCGGCGTTGTTCCTATCAAAGATATCTATATGCTTCTGGCACATAAACTCGATAAAATCTCAGATGTACCGAGCCTTTCAAAGGCAGGTAAAAATGCGGTGTCATGGGCACGCAGCGGTGGAGAGGCAAATGCACTTGGCATTGATAACTTCGTTTGCGTTGACGGTGTACATAATGTAGTTAAAATACTTGAAGAAATTGAAGATGATAAACTGAGGGACATAGACTTTGTCGAGGCTCTTGCATGCGTTAGCGGGTGTACCGGAGGACCGCTTAACGTCGAAAATGATTTTGTTGCAAATTCACGCCTGAGAAATCTTGTAAAGGATTTACCCGAGGTTTGTCATCAAGAGTCAGAAAACATAATTGTTGTCTGGGATAAAAAACCCGAATACAAGCCTATTTCTCCGCTTGACGAAAATATGGCGGAGGCAATGCGTAAAATGGCTCTTATGGAAGAAATATACGCCCGACTCCCTCAACTTGACTGTGGAAGCTGCGGCAGTCCAAGCTGCCGTGATTTTGCAGAGGATATCGTTCGAGGGAAGGCAAAAGAGCGTGATTGTATTTTCAGGTTGCGTGAGAAGATTGAGCTTCTCGGCAAGGAAATTACAGAGCTTGGTAAAATGATTGACTGAGGTGAAACAAATGACAGTTAAAGAAATTGCACAAAAGCTTTCTCTGAATACGGTTGTTGATGCAAATGGCGATGCAAGCGTCAGCGGCTGTTATATTGGTGATTTACTCAGCCTTGTTATGAGCAAGGCGCAAAGCGGTGATGCGTGGATAACAATTCAGGGAAATGTAAATGTTCCTGCAGTGGCTTCGCTCACGGGAGCAGCAATGGTAATCATAGCGGAGGGAATGGCACTTGATGAAAATGCAAGATTGCGTGCTGAAGAAGAGGGCATTGCAATTTACTCCTCAGAAAAAAGTGCCTATGCGCTTGCGTGCGAAATTCAAAAGTGCCTATGAAATATTACTACGATTTACACATCCATTCGTGCCTCTCGCCTTGCGGAGATATGGATATGACGCCCCACAATATTGCGGGGATGAGCCATATTAACGGGCTTGATATTATTGCCGTGGCAGACCATAACACTGCCCGTAATATAAGAGCGGTAAGTGAGGCTGCTAATGAGTATAACATTCTGGTTGTTCCGGCAATCGAAGCAGAGTCGGCGGAAAATATTCATCTTCTTTGTTTGTTTCCGTCAATTTCCGACGCAGAAAAAATGGGAGAAATTTTAGAGCAGCATCTGCCGCCCGTAAAAAACCGTCCCGACATATTTGGCGAACAAACCATAATGAACGAACTCGATCAGCAGCAGGGCACGGTTGAAAAGCTTCTCATAAACGCAACAGACTTTCCGCTTGAAAAAATAAAAGAGCTTGCCGAAGGCTTTGGCGGTGTTTGTATGGCGGCTCATATCGACCGTGAGAAAAACGGAATTAACGCAATATTGGGATGCGTTCCAAAGGAACTTGGCTTTACAGCGCTTGAGATTTCATCAAGAGCACCCAAGGATTATCCAAGGGAAGAAAACTACTTTTACATAACCAACAGCGATGCGCATTATCTCACGGACATATCAGAAAAAATTAGCTCAATAGAGCTTAAAGAGAAAACAATTGACGAATTATTGAGAAAATTAAAATATTTTAGGTAAAAAGCAAGATTTATATAGACAAGCTCAAGATAGTTTGATATAATATTCTATTGATAAAACAAAATTACAAGGAGGTCTAAAAATATGAGCAAACAGGCAGTTATTCCCTTCAAGGGAACAGCAGAACAGGAAAAAGAGCTTATGCAGGTTATTGCAGAGCACAAGGGCCAAGAGGGTGCACTTATTCCCGTTTTGCACAAGGCTCAGGAAATTTACGGATATCTTCCGATTGAAGTGCAGACCATGATTGCAGAGGGTCTCGACGTAACTCTTGCAGAGGTTTACGGAGTTGTAACCTTCTACACACAGTTCTCACTTAATCCCAAGGGAGAGTATAAGATTGCAGTATGTCTTGGTACAGCTTGCTACGTTAAGGGCAGCGGCGATATTCTCGACAAATTTAAGCAGATACTTGGTATCGGCGTTGATGAATGTACACCCGACGGTAAGTTCTCAATCGAGGCTACACGTTGCATAGGTGCGTGTGGACTTGCACCCGTTCTTACTGTTAATGAAGATGTTTACGGAAGACTCGTTGTTGACGATGTACCGGGCATCCTTGAAAAATATATGAACTGATTATGCAGGAAATAAGCTTAAATATTTTGGATATTGTCCAAAATTCCATTCGTGCAGAAGCAACTGTTATTGAAATAAATATCCTTGAAGATACAAAGGAAGATGTACTTTCCTTTTGCGTTAACGATAACGGATGCGGTATGAGTGAAGAAATGCTTAAACAAGTGAGCGACCCGTTTGTTACTACGAGAACAACGCGAAAGGTCGGTCTTGGAATATCACTTCTAAAAGCCGCTGCGCAGGCAGCAGGCGGGGATGTTGAACTTTCGAGTGAGCTTGGGGTAGGAACAAAACTCTGTGCAAGCTTTAAGCACTCGCATATTGACCGTCAGCCGCTTGGCGATATCGGCTCTGTTATAGTAACGCTTATAACTACCAATCCCAAAACAGATTTTATTTATTCTCATACATATAACGGGCGTAATTTTACGCTTGATACTATGGAACTGAGAAAAATTCTCGGGGATGAGGTAAGCCTTTCGGAAATAAGTGTTATGCAGTGGATTAGTGAATATTTAAAAGAAGGTTTGTCAGAAATTTATGGAGGTGTATTATAGATGAAAAGCATAGCAGAACTTGAGGCTATCAAGAAAAGAGTTCTTGATAACGTAAATTTAAGAAAAGAAAGAGAAGACGGCATCAGAATAGTTGTGGGTATGGCAACTTGCGGTATTGCAGCAGGTGCACGCCCTGTTATGACAGCTTTTCTGGAAGAGGTTGCAAAACGTCAGCTCGGTAACGTTGTTGTTGAGCAGACAGGTTGTATCGGTGTATGTCGTCTTGAACCTATTGTTGAGGTTTATGTTCCGGGTGAGGAAAAAGTAACTTATGTTAAAATGTCGCCCGATAAGGTTTCGAAGATTGTTGCAGAGCACATCGTTAACGGTCGTGCAGTAGCAGAGTATACAATCGGTGCAGAACAGAACTAAGAAGGGAGTTGTAGATAATGGATTTATATAGAGCTCATGTGCTTGTCTGCGGTGGTACAGGCTGTACCTCTTCAGGCAGTATGCAGTTAGTTGACGAGTTTGAAGAACAACTCAAGAAAAACGGCCTTGAAAAGGAAGTAAAGGTTGTTAAAACAGGATGTTTCGGTCTTTGCGCACTCGGTCCCATCGTTGTAGTTTACCCCGAGGGTGCATTCTACAGCCGTGTTGAAAAGGATGACGTAGCAGAAATCGTTACAGAGCATCTTCTTAAGGGTAGAATTGTTAAACGCCTTGTTTACAGTGAAACTGTTGAAGAGGATTCTATCAAATCACTTAACGAGGTAACATTCTACAAAAAACAGATGCGTGTTGCACTTCGTAACTGCGGTGTTATAAATCCCGAAAACATTGAAGAATATATAGCTTTCGACGGATACAAGGCATTGGCAACAGTGCTTACTGAAAAGACTCCTCAGGAAGTTATTGATATTATTAAGGCGTCAGGTCTTCGCGGACGTGGCGGCGGCGGTTTCCCCACAGGCTTAAAGTGGGAATTCGCATCAAAGAGTGTTAACGAGCAGAAGTATGTTTGCTGTAACGCCGACGAAGGCGACCCCGGTGCATTCATGGACAGAAGTATCCTTGAGGGCGACCCCCATAGCGTACTTGAGGCTATGGCTATCGCAGGCTATGCAATTGGCGCAAATCAGGGTTATATTTACATTCGTGCAGAGTATCCTATTGCCGTTCAGCGTCTTCAGATTGCTATTGACCAGGCTAAAGAGTATGGTATGCTTGGCGACGATATATTTGGTACAGGCTTCAGCTTTGATGTTGAGCTTCGTCTTGGTGCAGGTGCGTTCGTTTGCGGTGAGGAAACTGCTCTTATGACATCTATCGAAGGTCATCGTGGTGAGCCGAGACCCCGTCCTCCGTTCCCTGCAGTTAAGGGCCTTTGGGGCAAGCCCACAATTCTTAACAACGTAGAAACTTATGCAAATATTCCCGTAATTATCAATAAGGGTGTTGAATGGTTTACATCAATTGGTACTGAAAAGAGCAAGGGTACAAAGGTATTCGCTCTCGGTGGTAAAATTCATAACACAGGTCTTGTTGAAGTTCCGATGGGTACAACTCTTCGTGAAGTTGTTGAGGAAATCGGTGGCGGTATCCCCAATGCCAAAAAGTTCAAGGGAGCTCAGACAGGTGGTCCCTCGGGCGGATGTATCCCTGCTTCTCTCATAGATACACCTATTGATTACGATTCACTTATTTCAATCGGTTCTATGATGGGTTCAGGCGGTCTTATCGTAATGGACGAGGACAACTGTATGGTTGACATCGCTAAGTTCTTCCTTGAATTCACAGTTGACGAATCCTGCGGTAAGTGTTCGCCCTGCCGTATCGGTACAAAGCGTCTTCTTGAAATTCTTGATAAAATCACCAAGGGTAATGGTACTCTTGAAGATCTCGACCGCCTTGAGCTTCTTTGCAACAGCATTAAGAATGCTTCTCTTTGCGGTCTTGGTCAGACAGCTCCCAACCCCGTACTTTCAACTCTCAGATACTTCAGAGATGAGTACATTGCACACGTTGTGGACAAGAAGTGTCCTGCAGGCGTATGTAAAGATCTTCTTAACTTTGAGATTATCGCCGATAAGTGTAAGGGATGTTCACTTTGCTCAAGAAAGTGTCCTGTTGGCGCAATTTCAGGCGAAATCAAGAGTCCGTTTACAATTGATACATCAAAGTGTATTAAATGCGGTGCTTGTATTGAATCTTGTAAGTTTGGCGCAATCATTAAGAAATAAGAAAGGGGTGCAGTGAAATGGAAATGGTTAATTTAAAAATTAATGGTCAGGATATTACAGTTCCTGCCGGATATACAGTTTTAGAGGCTGCACGCAGTGCAGGTATAGAGATTCCCACTCTTTGCTACCTTAAAGATATCAGCCAGACAGGTTCGTGCAGAATGTGTCTTGTTGAAATTAAAGGCGGAAGAGCACTTCAGGCAGCTTGCGTTTATCCCGTAAGCGAAGGTCTTGAGGTAATGACAAATACACCTAAGGTAAGAGAAACAAGACGTGTAACTCTTGAGCTTTTGCTCTCAAATCACGACAGAAAGTGCCTTACCTGTGCAAGAAACCGTAATTGTGAGCTTCAGGCTCTTGCTGAAGAGCTTGGCGTTGAAGATATTACATTCGATGGCGTAAGAACAGAATATGAGCTTGATAATCTTTCACCCTCTATCGTAAGAGATAACAACAAGTGCGTGCTTTGCCGCAGATGTATCAATGTTTGTAAGAACATCCAGACAGTTGGCGTTATCAACACAATGGAGCGTGGATTTAAGACTCAGGTTACTTGTGCATTTGAAGAAAGTCTTGGTAACGTTGCCTGCGTTAACTGTGGTCAGTGTATTGCAGTTTGCCCTGTAGGTGCACTTCGTGAAAAGGATTCTCTTGACGATGTATGGGCTGCTCTTGCAGACAGTGAAAAGCACGTTGTTGTGCAGACTGCTCCTGCAGTTCGTGCCGCTCTCGGTGAAGAATTCGGTTTTGAAATGGGTACACCTGTAACAGGCAAGATGGCAGCGGCACTTCGTCGCATTGGCTTTGACAAGGTGTTTGATACTGACTTCAGTGCTGACCTTACAATTATGGAAGAGGGCACGGAGCTTATTGAAAGAATGACAAACGGCGGAAAGCTTCCGATGATTACATCATGCTCACCCGGTTGGGTAAAATTCTGTGAGCATAACTTCCCCGATATGCTTGACAACCTTTCAAGCTGTAAATCACCTCATGAAATGTATGGCGCAATCATCAAGTCATACTATGCTGAAAAAGAGGGTATTGACCCCAAGAACATCTATGTTGTGTCGGTAATGCCATGTACAGCTAAGAAGTTCGAAGCTCAGCGTGATGAGCTTTCAGTAAATGGATATCAGGATGTAGATGCAGTTATTACAACTCGTGAGCTTGCAAAGATGATAAAGCAGTCAGGTATCCGCTTTGAAATGCTTCCTGATGAGAAGTTTGACGTTCCCTTTGGCGATGATGCTACAGGTGCAGGCGTTATCTTCGGTGCAACAGGCGGTGTTATGGAGGCAGCTATAAGAACAGTTGCAGACATTCTTGATAACACAAGCCACAGTGAAGTTGAATACGAAGCTGTTCGTGGATTGGAAGGCATCAAGGTTGCATCAGTTCAGGCAGGCGGAAAGACTATCCGTGCAGCAGTTGCACACGGTCTTGGCAACGCACGTGAGCTTTTAAATAAGGTAAGAAACGGCGAAATTGAACTTGATTTCATCGAAATTATGGCTTGCCCCGGCGGTTGTGTAAACGGCGGTGGTCAGCCCATTGTTCCCGCAAGTGTAAGAATGGACAAGGATATTCGTGCTGAAAGAGCAAAGGCACTTTATCAGGAAGACAAAAACCTTCCTCTCAGAAAGAGCCACGACAATCCTTATATCAAGGCATTGTACGAAGAGTATCTTGAAAAGCCCGGTAGCCATAAGGCACATGAGCTTCTCCACACACATTATGTAGCTCGTCAGAAGCACTAAAATAGCAATATATGGAGTAATTTGTGCAACTTGCACAAATTACTCCATATTCTTTTGTAAAATTAGGTTAATGCGCATATTGAAATTTCATAAAAAATATTGTAGAATAATGTCGTACTAATTAAGTACAAACTTTTTTCATTTTCCCTCCTTTTAGTGGCAGAACGTGTAAACGCATCTGTCATTTTTTTTTGCAAAAAAATAATATATCTAAAAGGGTTGTCTCTCTAAACAAATTCCCTGTATAATTATTAAAATTGTAGGGGTCGATGCCCACATCGACCCGAAAAAGCGGGCGGATGTGGGCATCCGCCCCTACAAAATGACATTTTATACATTAGGTTTGTTTAAAGAGATAGCCCCTTTTTGATTTGAACCCTAAGTTTAAAAATCGTGCCTGCTTCCCGAGTAGATGTTATATTTTTCAAAAACACAAACAATTTTTTCAACAACATCAAAGTCCTCCTCAATAGAGTCGTCCTGAATAATAGCCTTTATCGCTTCCAAAGCGGAAAGAGAAGCAGTGTTTATGCAATTATTTACATCGATTTGAAGATTGCTTACAGATTGGTTTATGGTGTCAGATATTGCTTTTGCAAGCAATTCAAGTTTAATATTCATAAAATCACCCCTAATGAGTATCATAACATATAAATATTAAATATACAACAGAAATTTCTAATATATTATAAAATAAAATGTTAACATATAATATTTGTAGAGTATTATATGAGGGTGATTGATGTGGCATTTACTCCAAGGGAAACAAAGAAAAAGGTTAAAGCAGGCTATAGAACTCTTTATATAACCGATGAATTATCAGAAAAGGTTGCAAATCTTGCAAAGAAACATGATACAAGCTTTAATAACATAGTGATAAGTATAATAGAGGAATTTTTCAAAGAGAATGAGAAATAACTAAAGCACTTCAACGAAGTGCTTTTTGTTTTGTGGAGGATTACTTTTATTAGCGCTTTTTGCCCACACTGGGTTCGATTCCCCGTTTTAAATGCAATAAAAAAGACAAATCATACACAAGGTATGCTTTGTCTTTTCTGGTGACCCCACGGGGAATCGAACCCCGGTCTTCGCCGTGAGAGGGCGACGTCCTAGGCCGCTAGACTATGGGGCCGTTTTTTAACGTGCTCATTTATTATAATACGAATTTAAGGCAATGTCAATACTTTTTTTGCTTTGAATTGAAATTTGCGTAATTTAGACAAACCTGTTGACTTTTAGCGTAATTATGTTATAATATGTCTTGTAAAAAAATACGAAGACGACTGGGGAGCTGCGAAGCGGCTGAGAGGAAATCTTAAGATTTCGACCCGTAACCTGATTTGGATAATGCCAACGTAGGAAGTTCGTGAGAGATATTACACCTCCGAGGGACCTATTGGCGTCTTTCGGATTTTTTTATAATAAAAATAAAGGGGTAATATTTATGACAAAAACAAACACAAAACAACTTGTAGTTTCAGCGCTGATGATAGCGATTGGAACTGTGCTCTCAATGCTGAAGCTGTTCGAACTGCCATTCGGGGGAACGGTTACGGTGGCATCTATGGTGCCCGTAGTACTTTTAGGCTACATATATGGAACACGTTGGGGGCTGTTTTCGGCGTTTATCTATAGCGTGCTTCAGCTTGTGCTTGGAGTGGCAACGGGTATAGTATCTACGATGTTTTTGCCGGGGGAGGAGCAAATGGCTCTCTGGATGGCACTGTCAATATGTATTTTGGACTATATCCTCGCCTACGTAGTACTTGGTTTTGGCGGACTCTTTAAGGGTAAATTAAAGAGTGCAGGTCTTGAAATTTCGTTGGGTGCAATTTTATCAGTATTTCTGAGACTTGTTATGCACACAATCTCGGGCTTTATTTTCTACGGTGCGTGGGCTGAGTGGTTTTTCAGCGGAGAGGGCGGTCTTGCAGATATTTCGTTCCTCAGCGGATTTTGCACCTGGGTAATGGAAAATATTCAGGGAAAAGGACTTTCACTGTTTTATTCCGTAATTTATAATTCGGCGTATATGCTCCCTGAGCTCATAATTACTGCGATTGTAGCACCTATAATTTACAGGGCAATCAAAAAACAAATCTAAGATAAAAAAACAAAGCAGGCATTGCCTGCTTTGTTTTTTATCTTTTAATCTTTAAAGTTGTTGTCTTTTCGAACTCAACGTCTGTTATTTCATAGCTTTTGATTTGCTTGTAGTGGACTAAGCGGCTATTCATATCTTCAATAAACTGTGCGATCTGCTTTTCTGCATCAGCACGCTCAATTTCGCGTTTGTGCACTATCTTGGCAGAGAGCGTATCAGCCTCATCTTTGTTTTCAAATACAACACATTCACTAACTGCATCACATTCGCAGAGAAGAGCCTCAAGCTCCTCGGGGAATACATTTTTTCCGTTACTGAGAACAATGACGTTTTTCTTTCTTCCCGTGATGAAAAGGTAATTGTCCTTGTCAAGATAACCCATATCCCCTGTATAGAAGTACCCATCATGGAAAACGGATGCATTAGCCTCGTCGTTTTTATAATATCCATTCATCACGTTGGGACCGCGTGTAATAATCTCGCCAATGCCATTTTCGTCGGCATTTACAATTTTAACATCGTTGCCGGGAAGAGGACGACCGACAGAATTTTTTCTCATATGAGTTTCATTTTCTGCAGATATGACGGGGGCAGTTTCAGTAAGGCCATAGCCCTGGATTGTAATAACACCGATTCCATTAAAGAATTCAAGTGTTTCTGCTGAAGCAGGAGCTGCACCCACAATTATCATTCTGAGAGAACCGCCGAGTGCTGCATGAATATCCTTAAACACTTTTCTTCTGATGTCTATGCCAAATTTTCTAAGAAATCCCGTAAGCTTAAGTGCTTTTTTAACTGTGCCAAGCTTGCCTGTGCTTTTAAGCTTTGCAAAGATGGTATTTTTAATTTCGTCTATAATTCGGGGTACACAAACAAGTGTAGAAACATTGTATTCGTTAAGGCACTTGGCAAGACGAAGACCCTCACAAAATACGTTGCACATACCGTTTGAAAGAAAGAGCATAATCTGTGTCATACCAAATGTATGATGGAAGGGAAGAAGCGCCATATTCACATCCTCAGGGTAAAAGCCTACCCACTGATTCATGGCATAAACATTAGAAGCAATGTTTTTTTGCGAAAGCATAACTACCTTTGACTTTGAGGTTGTGCCGGATGTAAAGAGAAGAAGATTGGTTTTGCTACTATCTATTGCAATGCTTTTGTATTCTTCGCTCGCTTCGTTCTTAAGAAGTGCCTTAAATTCGTCGCTTTCTGTATTTATATGATTGTATTCGCTGTGAGCTTCAAAAAAACTGTCGTATGCTTTATCGTGAAAAATAAGTGCCGGCTCTGAGCGAATGAGCTGGTCTTTGAATTCGTTTTCGGGAAGCATTCTGTCGATTGGAATAATGGTCGCATTGATACAAAGTGTTGCTAAGTACACAACCATCCATTCGTAACTGTTTTTACCGATAACAACAATTTTTTTAGCGGCACAATCATTTTCAAGAAGGTATGTTCCCAGCGATTCAACCTCGAAGCGTAAACGAGCGTAGGTAACATCGTCATAAGAAACTTCTTTTCCGTCTTTGTGTTTTATTTTAAATGCAGTTCTTTCGGGAAAAACCCTACTGCTGTTTTCAACAATTTCCCTGATATTATTAAATTCTGTTGCCATAAGATATTCAACTCCCTGTAACGTAGTTTTCAATACTATATTATCACGACACAGAAACTATGTCAAGGAAATTATTAACTTTTACAAAAAAGCTAATGTGAGCTTACATTTATTTGTTAAAACTTGTTGCGTTTTTTGATAAAATGTGATATGCTTTATAATAAATATAACAAAGGGGGAAGATGTATGAAATGTATCATAAACGGAAAAATCCTTTTAAAAGATAGAATTGCTGAAAATCTGGCAATTATTTTTGATCAAAAAATTGAAAAAATAGCCGATTTAAAGGATATAGACACTTCCGACTACGAAGTTATTGACGCAAAAGGAAAATTTGTATCACCGGGATTGGTGGATATGCATATTCACGGTTATCTTGGTGCCGATGTGTCGGATGGTGATGCCGAAGGACTTAAAAAGATGGCAGAGGGCATTATAAAGAACGGTGTTACTGCGTGGTGCCCCACAACGATGACAGTTTCAAAGGAAGAGATTGAAAAAGCTTTTGATACTGTAAGAGAACTCAAAAACAGCGGTAAATACTACGGCTCAAGAATTTTGGGAGTAAACAGTGAAGGTCCTTTTATCAATGCAGCGAAGAAGGGTGCACAGGCAGAGGAGCATATTTTAAAGCCTGACGGTGATTTTATCGAAAAACACTCAGATGTTGTAAAGCTCTTTACCATTGCTCCGGAGGTAGAGGGGGCGGAAGAATGTATAGAAAAGGTTGCCCAAAAGACCGATGTCCTGATTTCGATGGGCCATACAAACGCAACCTATGAAGAGGCGATGGCAGGGATAAATAAGGGTGTACGCCACACCACGCATCTCTTTAATGCAATGACAGCCCTTTCGCACCGCAGCCCGGGCGTTGTGGGTGCAGCGTTGTCAAATGCTGATACAAGCGTAGAGCTTATAGCAGATACTTTCCACGTTGATAAAGGATTGTTCAACCTGATTTCAAAGGTAAAGGGAGATAAGATGTGCCTTATTACCGACTGTATAAGAGCAGGCGGCATGCCCGATGGTGATTATACTCTTGGCGGCCAGCCTGTACATAAAGAAGGCATTAAGTGTTTGATGCCCGATGGAACTATCGCAGGCAGTGTGCTAAAGCTCAATGAGGCGGTTTACAATCTTTATCAAAACTCTGACCTTGAGCTTTATGAGGCAGTAAAGTGTGCAACACTCAATCCTGCCAAGGCACTGGGTGAAGATAAGGAAATAGGCTCTATCGAAGTAGGTAAACGTGCAGATATAATAATCGTCGACGAAGAGTTTAATGTAAATATGACAATCCTCGACGGAGAAATAAGATATAAAGGAGAATGAATATGATAGCAAAACTTGAACCTGAATTTATGCCAATGGCAAAGGTGATAAACGAATTCAAAGAAGCAGTATCTAAGGCGGACTCTCAGGAGGTTGTTATCTCAGTTGAGAGAAACGGCGGGCTTATGGCAGTTTATAAGCTTGATGTTTATAAGGAAGGCACGGGCCATGACGAAGAAAACTACGGCATAGTAGAAAGAATTATAAAGACACTTCTTTGGGCTAAGGGTGGATACAAGGTATACATTGCCGGCTCAAAATACATCTATGAACGTGTTGCTGACGACTACAGAGTTGGTGGCGCAAGAGAGTTTGACTTTAATTTTATGGCTCGCGTTTATGAAAAGGATTTTGAGGTTGTATATGTTGAAAATATAGCCGACGCACCCAAGGAAAATGACACATCATCACCCGTAGGCCGCCACTTAGACGGTTGCCGTATCGGCTTTGATGCCGGCGGCAGCGACCGTAAGGTTTCAGCTGTTGTTGACGGAGAAACGGTATATTCAGAAGAGGTTGTATGGTTCCCTAAATTACAGAGCGACCCTATGTATCACTATGAGGGTATTCTCAGTGCTATGAAAACTGCAGCATCACACATGCCGAGGGTTGATGCTATCGGCGTTTCCTCAGCAGGTGTGTATATTGACAATAAGATAATGGTTGCGTCTCTTTTCTTAAAGGTATCAGACGAGGATTTTGATAAGCACGTTAAGAATATGTATATTGATGTTGCAAAGGAAATTGGTGATGTTCCCGTTGAGGTTGCAAATGACGGAGACGTAACGGCTCTGGCAGGTGCAATGAGCCTCGAAGACAATAATGTTATGGGTATTGCAATGGGTACAAGTGAGGCTGCAGGTTATGTTGACAAGGATGGAAATATTACCGGCTGGCTCAATGAACTTGCGTTTGTTCCTGTTGACTTTAACAAGGGTGCTATGGTCGACGAATGGAGCGGAGACTACGGCTGCGGCGTTAAGTACTTTTCGCAGGATGCGGTTATTAAGCTTGCGCCCAAGGCGGGAATTGAACTTGACGAAAGTCTTTCTCCTGCGGAGAAGTTAAAGGTTGTTCAGGGCCTTATGGAGCAGGATGATAGCCGTGCGGCAGATATTTACGATACTATTGGTACATATTTTGGCTACACAATAGCGTATTACTCAATGTTTTATGATATAAAGCATGTGCTTATAATGGGCAGAGTTACAAGCGGAAAGGGCGGCACAATCATCCTTAATAAAGCAAACGAGGTTCTTGCTAAGGAATTTCCTGAACTGTCTAAGAAAATTCAGCTTCATATTCCTGATGAAAAGGCAAGAAGAGTAGGTCAGTCTGTTGCGGCAGCAAGCTTGCCAAAGATAGGCTAATTCAAAATAAAAGCTCTCTATTTCAATATAGAGAGCTTTTTATTTTGAATTTATTGCTGCCGCATTTCCTTTGGAGTTAAGCCGTAGTTTTTCTTAAATATTCTGTTGAAATTCCTGAGGCTTCCGTAGCCTGATGCGTAGGCTATCTCACTTATAGGAAGGTCCGTATCATTAAGAAGATTTTTTGAATGATGTATCCTGAAAGAATTTAAAATGTCTGAAAAGCTTGAGCCACATCCGTTATTAAGTACCCTGCTCAGATGCGATACGCTTACCCCTAAAAAGTCGGAAACATCGCTCAGATATATATTTTCTGTAAAATGGGCGGAAATATATGTCAAAGCTTTTCTGTAGAGGTCAAATTCGTGCTTGTCTCGTTCAACAACGCTGCAACTATTCATAAACAAAGAAAGCGTGTAGTATATAAGAGCCTTCTTTTTAAGATCGTCAGTCATTTTGGAGTCGGTTATGTCATCTATCATAACCTTGCAACAACTGTTAAAGCTGGTAACAGGCGGATTGAACGTACTTTTTGTAAGTAGCTGCTTGTGCTCGTTTATGTAATCAGGCGGAAACGCTATAATAAAAATGTCGGAAAATTCTTCGGTTGAGTAGCTGTGTACTTCGTACGGAGCAATTATCATAACTTCGCCTTTTTTTACAAAGCGTGTTACCGTGTCTGTCGTAACAGTAAGTTCTCCATCAAGCACAAAAATAAATTCCATATGACTGTGAATTGATGCAGGATTTAATGTATTTTGTCGCCTTGCGCAAAAGAAAAAGTCAGATATACCGCTCTCGTGTGAGATTATATATTGCATAAAAAACCTCCAAACATCAAAATTTGTCTATAATTATATATTAGATTTCTTGCATTGTCAATGTCATCAATATATAATAAAGCTGTAGGGGGGATTGTATGTATTATATTTTAGCTATGATTTCTGCCTGTGCACATGGGTTTACTCCTATTCTTAAGAAGAACTATGTAAAAAACTTAAGGAAAGTTAAGCTGAGCGGCGATATATATCTTCTTGTTAATATAACCGCTGCGGTGGTGTACTTCTTCTTCCTTGCAGGTGGAAAAGTGCCGCTTAATGTGCCGACATTTGCGTTTTCGGCAGTATATGCCTTTCTGGGATTTCTTTCCGTTATATACAGCCTTATCGTATTTAATCACGCATCGGTTGTTTACATAACCGTTATGACAGGGTCGCTCGCTACAATAATTCCATTTTTGTACGAACTTATATTTACGGACATTGTATTTTCAACAACAAAAATTATATCTGTATTTTTAAGAATTGCAGCAATAAGCGTGATGCTTGTGTTTAGTGATGATAAAAAAATCTCTCTTAAGGGGATGCTTCTTTGCGTGCTTTCAGGAACAATAAACGGCCTTGCAGGCGTTGTTGTCAGAATGTATGCAAGTGCCCCCGACGTCTTATCCGACGGAAGCTTTTTCTTCTGGACAAATATTATCACGCTGCCGATAATTTTCATAAATATACTAAGAAAGACCGATGCAAAAGAGCTTGCCGATACCTTTAAGATGATAAAGCCAGTTAACTATGTGCTAGCCCTTGGCGGAATGCTTGTAAATAACGCAGTTACATTTGTTTCAATTGAAATTATCCGCCATATTTCTGGCACTGTTTACAACGTAATAAGCGGCTCGATTTCCTTGCTTGCCGCAAGTTTTATATCAGTTGTTATTTACAAGGAAAATGTTTCACTACAGACATATATAAGTGTTTTATTTTCAATTGTGGCAGTAGTACTTAGCTTAATTTAAGTAAAATTGAATAAAATATTGAAATCTCGCCCTTTTTAAGCTATAATATAGGAAACGGCTTAAAAAGGGCGTTTGTGTTTGTAAAGGAGTGAAAAGATGTATATTGTTAAGGAGAGATTAAATGAAACCATAAATGAGCTTGAAAGCACGCTTAAGAATTACGTGCTTCCGCTTTGGGAAGAGCTTCCCGATATAGAACTTTATATGGATCAGGTTATTACACTTACAGAGAAGTATCTCTCTGTTTTTTCGGGGGCAACGACAAATAAGATAATCACCCACTCGATGATAAATAACTATGTTAAGCTCGAAATTATCCCCGCACCTGTTAAGAAAAAATACTCACGCATACATCTTGCATATTTAATTTTGCTTTGCACGCTTAAGCAAACGCTTGATATATCTACGATTAAAAAAATCATTGGGGCAAATCTTTCGGAGGAAGAGGTAAAGAAAATTTACAATTCCTTTGTAAAAAATCAGCAGAAGGCATTTTTGTATGTTACCGAAAATGTTCGCTCTGTTGCCGACCCCATTCTTAATTTAGAGGGCGACAATCAGGATAGAATGAACGATTTGCTTTTGCAGGTCGCATCCTCAGCAAACATCTTTAAAATAATGACAAAAAAAATCACAGACCTTTCCGAATAATTGCTTGACAAAGAAATGTGATTATTATAAAATAATATGAAATACACAAAGATAAGGAGAGAGATTATTTATGGCATATTATTTCAGCGAGCCTTCACGTACATTCAGTGAATATTTGCTTGTTCCGGGTTACACAGGGGAAAATTGCATTCCCGCAAATGTAAGCCTTAAAACCCCGCTTGTAAAGTACAAAAAAGGGGTGGAGGAGCCGGCAATTTCCTTAAACATTCCGCTCGTTTCTGCAATTATGCAGTCAGTATCTAACGATACAATGGCTATTGCGCTTGCAAAAGAGGGCGGTATTTCGTTTATATACGGCTCTCAGTCTATTGAGGATGAGGCCGCTATGGTTGCCCGTGTAAAGAGCTACAAGGCAGGCTTTGTAGTAAGCGACAGTAACCTTAAGATTGATTCAACTTTGGCCGATGTACTTGCACTTGTTGAGGAAAAGGGCCACAATACGATGGCTGTTACCGAAGATGGCACGCCTAACGGCAAGCTTCTCGGCGTTGTAACAAGCCGTGATTACCGTGTTAGCCGTATGGAAACAACAATGAAGGTTAAAGACTTTATGACTCCGTTTGAAAAGCTTATTTGTGCTCCCGAAAGCACAACTCTTAAAGAGGCAAACGATATTATCTGGGAAAATAAGCTTAACTCTCTTCCGATTATAAATGACAAGCAGGAGCTTAAGTACTTTGTATTCAGAAAGGACTATTCTTCTCACAAGAATAACCCCAACGAAGTTCTTGACGCTCAGAAGCGCTATATCGTAGGTGCCGGTATTAACACCCTTGACTACGAAAAGCGTGTTCCCGCGCTTGTTGAATCAGGTGCAGACGTGCTTTGTATTGACTCTTCCGAGGGTTATACTGCATGGCAGGCAAAAACAATTGCTTTCATTCGTGAAAAATACGGCGAAAGCGTAAAGGTTGGCGCAGGTAACGTCGTTGACCGCGAAGGCTTTATGTTCCTTGCAAAAGCAGGCGCTGACTTTATAAAGATTGGTATCGGCGGCGGGAGTATCTGTATCACACGGGAGGAAGTCGGATCGTAGCCATGTCGTTCTGTGGGCCAAGGAGTTGATAGCCCCAGTTGTCTTCCTAAGACCGCTTGGCCTCCGACTTGTTGACCGCGAAGGCTTTATGTTCCTTGCAAAAGCAGGCGCTGACTTTATAAAGATTGGTATCGGCGGCGGTAGTATCTGTATCACACGTGAGC
>JAZNOC010000056.1:0-18725 GCA_045580605.1 Clostridia bacterium
GAAGTAACACTTATCGGTACTGAAAAAATCGGTAGCGGTCTTGTAAGCGTTATGGTTCGCGGCGACGTTGGCGCAGTTAAGGCAGCAGTTGAAGCTGGTAACGCAACAGCTCAGAAGCTTGGCGAAATCGTTGCAGTACATGTTATTCCTCGTCCTCACACAGATGTTGAGAAAATTCTCCCAACAATCTAAGTAGGTGAAGAAAATGGCTGAAAAGAAAACAACCACTACAACTAAAAAAACAGTTGAAAAGGCAGCCCCTGCGGCAGAGCCTGTTTCAACACCAAAAATCAAGGAGGTTAAAAAAATGACTCAGGAAGCATTAGGTATGGTAGAAACAAGAGGCCTTGTAGCAGCTATTGAAGCAGCAGATTCAATGCTCAAGGCAGCAAACGTAACTCTTATAGGAACAGAAAAGATTGGTAGCGGTCTTGTAAGCGTTATGGTTCGTGGTGATGTTGGTGCAGTTAAGGCAGCAGTTGAAGCTGGTAGCTCAAACGCACAGCGTCTTGGTGAACTTGTTGCAGTACACGTTATTCCTCGTCCTCATACAGATGTTGAAAAGATCCTTCCCATCCTTAAATAATAGGGGGACTACTTATGTTAATTGCTAAAGTGGTCGGAAGTGTTGTTTCAACACGTAAGTGCGAATCACTTGTCGGAAACAAGTTTATGATTGTCGAAGCATATCCCAAATTTGAAGCTACATCAAAGCGTTTTATTGCAGTTGATAACGTAGGCGCAGGTATGGGAGAAACAGTTTTGATTGCTACAGGCAGTGCAGCACGCATTGGAGTTGAAGAGAAGGATGTTACAATCGGTGCCCCTATCGACGCAGCTATTGTAGGAATTATTGATGATGTTTCGTCAATCGGCTAACACATATTTTTAGAATCTTAAGGAAAGGAAACGGCTATGAAGTTTGATGAACTTAAAAGCATAATTAAAGAATGCGGTGTGGCAGGTGCCGGCGGTGCAGGCTTTCCAAGCTACGCAAAGCTCAGCGAAAAGGCTGACACGGTTATTCTTAACTGTGCGGAATGTGAGCCTCTTTTCAGGCTTCACCGTCAACTTCTGCGCCGTTTCTCTTTCGAGATTATAAGCACGCTCGATACAATTCGTGAGTGCCTTGGTGCAGATTGCTTTTACATAGGTATGAAAAAGGGCTATCAGTCAACGGCAGAAGCTGTAGAGCGTGATATTGCATCCTTTAAGCATGGAAGCGTAAAGTATCTGCATGAAGTATACCCCGCAGGTGATGAGATTATTCTCATCCATGATACGACGGGCAGAACAGTTCCCGCAGGGGGACTTCCGATAGATGTCGGAGTTATAGTATTTAACGTTGAAACAGTGCTTAATATCTACTACGCTCTCAAGGGAGAAAAGGTGGTAAACAAGTACGTTACGGTTGGCGGCGCCGTCAAAAATCCGCAAACATTTTGTGTTCCGATAGGAACTCCTCTCACGCACCTTGTAAAGCTTGCAGGTGGTGCAACTGAGGAAAACACCGTCCTTTTAAGCGGTGGTCCAATGACGGGTAATATCGCAAAGACAGGTGAAACAGTTACCAAAACAACTAACGGAGTTTTGGTGCTTCCCGAAGATAACCCCGTTATTATGAAGCGTATGGCAAACGTAAACATATTAAAACGCAGAACAATGTCAGCTTGCTGTCATTGCAGAATGTGTACTGATATGTGTCCGAGATACCTTTTAGGGTATCCTATTGAGCCGCATAGATTTATGCGTGGTGTGAAAAATGATGACCCTACAGACACAGAGGCATTTCTCAACACTCAGTACTGCTCGCAGTGCGGAATATGCGAAATGGTTTCGTGTAAGCAGGGACTTAATCCACGAACACTTATAGGCTTCGCAAAAACAAAAATTCAGAAAAACGGTCTAAAACGGCTCGAAAAGCTTGAAGCAATTCCCCGTGAAGAACGTGATTTAAGAAGATTGACTACAGCAAGGCTCAGGCAAAAGCTTGACCTTGAGAAATATAATAATCCTTCACCGCTTTGCGATGATGAGATTAAGGTAAAAAGACTTTATGTGTCTTTACGTCAGAACATCGGTGCTCTCGGTAAAATTGTAGTTAAGGAGGGCGAGTTCGTAAATAAATACGACTGCATTGTGGAGGCTCCCGAAAATTCGCTGGGTCTTCCAATCCATAGCCCGATGGACGGCATAGTTAAGAAAATCAGTGATTTTGATATAATCATAGAATCTGCAGAAAGGAAATGATACCTAAATGAATAAAGCAATAGGCATGGTAGAATACACAACCGTTTCATCAGGTATGCAGGCGGCAGATTTGATAGTCAAAACGGCTGATGTAGAAATTTTAGAAGCAAGTACAGTTTGTCCCGGAAAATACCTTGTAACATTTGCAGGAGATATCAGTGCAGTTACGGCAGCACTTGAGGGATGTAAGAAAACATATCCCGCACGTCTTATAGACAGCTTTGTTCTCGGTAACCCGCACGATGATGTGCTTCCGGCGATTTGCGGTGCTACAGAGGTTAGTGAGGTTGAGGCACTTGGTGTGTTTGAAACCTACAGTGCAGCGACAGCAGTTGTTGCGGCAGATAACACTGTAAAGACCTCGCAGGTAAAGCTTATCGAAATCCGCCTTGCACGAGGAATGTGCGGAAAATCCTATGTTCTTATAACGGGCGAGATTGCGGCAGTTACTGCGGCTATCGAAAAAGCAAAGAAAGAAACGGCAGACACGGGAATGTTCCTTGACAGTGCGATAATTGCAAGACCTGCTAAGGACTTATGGAAGAATATTTTATAATTTGAGGTGTTAATATGTTAGACGAAAAGTATATCAGTCAGATAGTTGAAAGTGTTCTCAGCGAAATGCAAACACCATCTACTAACAAAAGACAGCTTGGCGTGTTCGACGATATGAACGACGCTATCAAGGCAGCAGAAAAGGCTTACAAGGAATTCCGTTCTTACACTGTTGAGCAGCGTGAGAAAATGATTGCTAAAATCCGTAAATATACACTTGACTATGCAGAAGAGATGGCAAAGCTTGGTGTTGAGGAAACAGGCATGGGTAGAGTTGAAGATAAAATCATCAAGCACCAGCTTGTTGCAGAAAAAACTCCCGGTACAGAGGATATCACAACTCAGGCGTGGACAGGCGACAGAGGTCTTACTCTTGTTGAAATGGCTCCCTATGGTATCATCGGAAGTATCACACCTTCAACAAACCCCAGCGAAACAGTTATCTGTAACTCAATGGGTATGATTGCGGGCGGTAACGCAGTTGTATTTAACCCTCATCCCGGTGCTAAGAGAACATCCTGTTTTGCAGTTGACCTCGTTAACCGAGCAATCCTTGAAGCAGGTGGCCCCGAAAACTTGGTTGTTACAGTTAAAGAACCCACACTTGAAACATCTGACATTATGGTTAAATCACCCTCTGTTAAGATGCTTGTTGCAACAGGCGGTCCCGGCGTTGTAAAGATGCTTCTTTCATCAGGCAAAAAGGCAATCGGTGCAGGTGCAGGTAACCCCCCTGTAATCGTTGACGAAACTGCAGATGTAAAAAAAGCAGGCAAGGATATTGTGCTTGGCGCAAGCTTTGATAACAACCTTCCCTGTATCGCTGAAAAGGAATGCTTTGTTATTTCTTCAGTTGCAGATGAGCTTATTTCAAGTATGCTTGAAAACGGTGCTTACTTAATCAAGGGTGCCGATATAGATAAACTTCTCAAGCTTGCCCTTGTTGAAAAGGACGGCAAAATGATTATCAACAGAAAGCTTGTTGGTCGTAACGCAGGTGCAATTCTTAAAATGATTGGTATAGATGCAGATCCGCGTCTTATCATTTGCGAAACAAACTTTGACCATCCTTTTGTACTTAAAGAGCTTTTGATGCCCATTCTTCCGATTGTGCGTGTTAAGGATATTGACACCGCTATCGAATATGCAGTAAAGGCAGAAAACGGATGCCGCCACAGTGCTCACATCCACTCTAAGAATATCGATAATCTTACAAACTTTGCACGCGCAGTAGAAACAACAATCTTTGTTAAGAATGCGCCCTCTTATGCAGGTATCGGTGCAGGCGGCGAGGGTTATACAACCTTCACAATCGCAGGTCCGACAGGTGAGGGACTTACTGCGGCACATTCATTCACACGTGCAAGAAGATGTGTTATGGTAGATGGCTTGCATATTATATAATGCCGAAAGGAAGAAAATAAATGAAGGCACTTGGAATGATTGAAGTTTATAGCTTTACTACTGCCCTTTGCGTAGCTGACGTTATGGCAAAGGCAGCAGATGTTAAGGTTATAGCTTTTGACAGAAACAGACCAATAAATCCTGATGTTCCCGCACCGCTTGTAATGGAAGTAAAAATTGAGGGCGTTACCTCAGCCGTTAAAGCTGCAATCGATGCAGGGAAGAGCTATGCCGAAGGTCAGGGAAAGTATATCGTTTCCCATATTATTCCCCGTCCTGATGACCAGACGGAGAAGATGGCATATCTTATCGACATCAACCGTGATAAATATAATAAAAAGATGGTGAAAAAATGAGTTCAATAGGTATTCTTGAAGTTCAGGGGCTTGTTGCTGCAATAGAAGGCCTCGACGCAATGCTTAAAGCAGCACAGGTAAGAGTAATACATACAGAAAAACGCCTTGGCGGAAGACTCGTTACATTTGTCATCTTAGGTCAGGTTTCGGCAGTAAAGGCTGCGACAGAAGCAGGAACTCAGGCCGCTGAAAAGCTTGGCAAGGTTTACGGTTGCGAGGTTATTGCAAATCCGCACGAAGAGGTTATGAAGTATTTTGACCTTGACGCTTAAAGCCGAGGGGGAGGACAGTTATGGATATTAGAGAAATTGAAGGTATTGTTAAAAAGATATCAACTGAATATAAAAACACCGACGAGGTAAAGCTCGGTGTGTCAGCACGCCATGTGCATCTTTCTCGTGAGCATCTTGATATCCTTTTTGGTAAGGGTTATGAGCTTACAAAAAAGAAAACACTTATGGGGCGTGAATATGCGTCGGAAGAGCTTGTAACGCTTGTTGGTCCGTCGCTCAGAGCCATCGAAAAGGTACGTGTCCTTGGTCCTGTGCGTAAAAATACACAGGTAGAAATTTCACGTACAGATACGTTTGTCCTTAAGGTAAGCCCTCCGGTAAGACCCTCGGGCGAGATAGAAGGCAGTGAAAAAATTGTCATCGTAGGTCCCAAGGGTAGCGTATACCTTAAAGAAGGCGTTATTATTGCAAACCGCCACATTCATCTCACACCCGAATTTGCTGATAAGCACGATATAACAGATGGTGATTTGGTTGATGTTCTTTGCCACGGTAAAGAAAAAACAACAAAGTTTTACGATGTACAAATTCGTGTTCGTGATGATTTCAATGTTGAAATGCACATTGATACAGATGATGCTAACAGCGCAGGTCTCAGAAATGGTGATATGGTAACCCTCATTAAAAAATAAAAGATTGAGAGTGAATTTATATGTTCGCTATTGAAAGACAACAACGTATTATTGAAATTTTAAAAATGGCAGGAGCGGTATCGGTAAGCAAGCTCAGTGAGGAATTTCACGTTGCTGAGGAAACCGTAAGAAGAGACCTTGAAAAGCTTGAAAAGCAGGAAAAGCTTTTAAGAACTCACGGCGGTGCAGTTCCTATTGATGACAACAAACACGAGCCGTCAATAGAGAAGAGAAGAAAGCTTAATGTAGAAGAAAAACGCGCTGCGGCACGTGCTGCGGCGGAGCTTATAGTCTCGGGTGATACGATTTTTCTTGATGCCTCAACAACAACATTCTTTATTGCTCAGGAACTTAAGAATATGCAAAATATCACCGTTATAACGAACTCGCTTCAAAATATTGAGGTGCTTTCTCCTTGTAGCGGTATTAAGGTAATAGGCACGGGAGGTCTCGTAAGTGAAAACCATTCGTTTGTAGGGAATCTCGCCGAAAAAGGCGTGAGGGAGAACTACTTTGCAAACAAGATGTTTTTCAGTAGCCGAGGTGTAACCCGTGAGGCCGGAATTCTCGACAGTAACGAGCAGGAGTGTGCAATTAAAAAATGTATGCTCGAAAACGCTCAGCAAAAGATATATGTTTGTGAAAACTCCAAAATTGGCAGAGTAGGTTTTACTAAACTTGCCGAAATGCAGGATATCGACTTTTTTGTAACTGATAAAAAGCTTGGTCCCGAATGGGATAGCGTTTTTGAAGATGCAGGGACGAAGCATATTTATGCTGAAGAAGCATAATTTTGACTGCTAAATATTGACTTTTAAATTGCGATGTGGTACAATTCTATTGTTTTATGCGGATTGTATTACATCCAATTTTTATAAATGCGGATATGGCGGAATTGGCAGACGCGCATGGTTCAGGTCCATGTGAAAGCAATTTCATGCAGGTTCAAGTCCTGTTATCCGCACCAATCGGAATGGTCTTTTATCCATTCCGATTTTTGTTGATAAAACTTATGTAGATATCTAAAAACAAAAGAGGAAATTATGACAAAAATACTCAGCTTTCTAAAAACAAATATCGTTATGGTAATTGCCTTGATACTGGCGGTAATTACATCTGTTTTTGTACCCGTTGACAAAGGCTATCTTGACTACTTTGACTTCAAGACGTTGACTTGTTTGTTTTGCGTTCTTGCGGTTGTATGTGCACTTAAAGACATCAACTTCTTTTATGTCCTTGCAAGAAAAGTAGTTGAGCATTTCCGTACCGCAAGGCTTTCAGTTCTTGTGCTTGTATACATCACATTTATCGGCTCTATGCTGATTGCAAATGATATGGCACTGCTTACATTTCTTCCGTTGGGGTATTTTGTTCTCACCTCCACAAAAATGGAGAAGTATATGGCATTTACCTTTATAATGCAGAATATTGCGGCAAACTTAGGCGGTATGCTTACCCCTTTTGGAAACCCGCAAAATCTTTATCTGTACACAAAATTCAATATTCCAAATGATAAATTTGTGTCTATAATGCTTTTACCTTTTGTGATATCGGTTGCAATTATAACGCTTTGCTGTATAATCTTTGTAAAGAACGAAAAACTCAGACTTGAAGAAGAAAAAGTAAATATTAATCTCGTAAAAGCCTGCCTTTATATGCTGCTTTTTATTTTGTCGATTGCGATAGTATTCCGTACAATTCCATATTGGATTGGACTTATAATAATACCTGTAGTACTTCTTGTTATGGACAGGCACGCTCTTAAAATGGTTGACTATCCACTGCTTTTGACATTTGTGTTTTTCTTCGTCTTTTCGGGAAATATGGCAAGGATAGAGGTAGTACGGGATTTCTTTTGTATGCTTCTTGGGAAAAGCACGCTTCTCTTTAGTGTTTTATCGTGCCAGATTATAAGCAATGTCCCGTCTGCGATACTTCTTTCACAGTTTACGACTAACTATTCAGATTTGCTCGTGGGTGTTAATATTGGCGGTGTAGGAACTTTAATTTCATCTCTTGCAAGCCTTATCACATTTCGTGAATACATAAAGCACAATCATGGTAAAGCAATGTATTATATTGGTATGTTTTCGGCACTTAATTTTGGATTTTTGATATTGCTTACCGGAATAATGATGTATGTATAAAAAAAAGACCATAAAAACTTTGTTTTTATGGTCTTTTTTTATACAAGATTATGGTGCTGCCTTAGTTGTCGAGTAAAAGCATTGCTGCCTCAAATGGCTTAAGTGTAAGCTTTACCTTATCGCTAAAGCCAGTTTCGCCGGTCAAAAGATTTTCCCATTTTGACGGTTTGGTAAGATTTATAAAGTCATCATATTCCTTTCCGTCAGAAAGCACTGTTACAAAGCGCTTGTCGCCATATACTACCGTGTTTTCGGGGGAGTATATGTGGCAACCTGCAAGCTCGTAGATTTTTCTTAAGGTATGAACATCAATGTAGGGAACAGTGTTCATCACACAAACTCTGCCGTCAATCATTTTTGATGCTACATTTCCGTACTCATTTTCGAGCAGTAAATTGCTATGATTTACTATTTTTATATTCGGGAAATCATACACTGTGCCGCTTTCCTCAAGTTCAAAGCCCGTAAGCTTTTCCGTGTTGGAAAGTGAAAAATTGCCCTCTGATATACAACCTGCGGCGTAGTTAAATACAAATGCGGCATCAGAATTTGCCTTAATATATTCAATATCCTCAGGATTAATTTTAAGAGTGTAACCAAAAACAATAGCCTTGTAGTTGGAAAGATCAATCTTTCTTATATCACTGAGCCTGAACGTATCAACCAAAACGCCTGTTTTCTTTGTGTTGCAGATAAAGTCAGAACAGTAGCCTGTGAAACAGTGCTCGCTGACGCCTGCCTGCGCAATAGAGTTTTCGTCAATAAGCACCAAAACATCACTTGCGCTCTTAAGCGGGCGTTTGCGTACAAGCTCATTGATTTTTGAAACCTCGCCGACAAACTCCATCATATCATCGTCATCATACCAACCGCCACCTAAGTCCATAAGCCAAAGACCTGAATCGTGCGAGAGATTTTTTGAAAGCTCTCTTAAGATAGCATTCTTGGTCTGGACTATGTCATTGGCAAGCCAGGTTGAGTCATCTGACTTTTGAGCAAGATGGGTACGGACATCACATTCGTCAACCCAGGTCTTTTTGAGGTTAATCGACTGTGGGACAGAAAGGTCTCCGCCACTGTCGCCCGGGGTGCATCTGTAATAAGCCTTAGGTGCGGCAAAAAAGTCAACGTAAGGCGAATTAACAAGCGTATCTATGTCGGTATGCCCTGTGTAGACAATGTTGTCTACCATAAGATATCCGTAGAAAACACCCGTAACGCTGTTTGGAGAAACCTCTTTAACGGTCTTACAAAACTCTTCCGTAGCACGTGCGTTTACCTTTGATGTGAACTCATCAAAATAAACAGAAGTTTTATTTTCAACGCGCAAAAAATCTTTGAGGGTATCCTTTTTAAGATATCTCTCATCAGGGGCGGGGAGAGGAGAGGAAAAATTGTAGTTTTCTTTGAGATAACTGTCAAACTTTTTCGTACAATCAATGCCGTAGTCTCCGTAGTTTGCATCAATTCGTCCCCAGAGAATTGTCTCACCGCTTGTACCATAAGCTACGTGATAGCCAAGTATTTTGCCGGGGTATCTTTTTTCCACATGTTTTATAAATCGTACAAGGGCG
The DNA here is from genome assembly GCA_045580605.1 of Clostridia bacterium. Lineage (GTDB taxonomy): Bacteria > Bacillota > Clostridia > UMGS1883 > UMGS1883 > UMGS1883. The sequence continues at coordinate 9,212 of JAZNOC010000056.1, forward strand.
TCTTTAGCATCCTTGAGCCACTTTTCGGATGTAAAGCTCTGGCGTGCAACGCTTCCCGTGCGATTGGGACGGTTAAATTTGGGATTTCCCATATAGTAACCGTCAGGGGCATCATAGCCGATATAATCGTGCTCAGCAGTTCCTACAACGCTTTGGATTTCGTCTTTATCTCTCGGTCCGTCATAATAAACGAAAAGCTCTTCAGGATTTTCCTTGCACCACTCAACAGGAGGGTTAAGCTTTACTCTGGGAAGTAGCTTAACATCATCGCCAATGGATGCAGCGGCATCCATAACCCTGTCAGTTACAGTGTAATCAAATTTGTTATTTCCTACCCAACCCGAGCTTACTATGAAGGAATGAAGCTTTACGCCCTTTTCGTAGAACCTTTTGTGGTAATTAAGCTCAGAAAGAGACTCGTTAAAAAGTACCTCTTTGCCGTCTTCATCAAAAAGCGGGGGGTCATAGCCAAAACCAAGCCTTGACCAGAATATGAGGTTGTTTCTTAAAATGTTATCCATTCTTAGACCTCCGTCAGTTTATAGTTTAACGGGTGCACCCTTCTGGATACTTTCGTAGCAAGCATTCATAGCCTCGATTGTCTTTTTGTGCCATTCAAGGTTAATAAAAGGTGTCTTTTTATTTCTTACGTTGTCAACAAATTCGTCGATAAGACCAATCCACTCGTCAAAGTAAGTATACTGCACTGTGTAGCGGTCATTGGGAAGTCCGTTGTGGTAAACGTTAGGACCGAAGCAATCCGCTAAAACACTGCCCTTGTCTCCGTTTAAGGTAATATTAACTTCCATTCTCTTGGGGAAAACTTCCCAACCGGGACCTGGAACTTTAATTCTTTCCTCCATTTTTGACCATGACGGGTCGAGAGAGAAGATAACACCGTTTTTCATTTTACCGATAACAGAGAGCATATCCTCTTCAACAAGGTCGGGGCGGATGTTGGGAGCAACCTCGGCATAAATTGTGTCAAAATCACTGCCTGTCATGTGGCGAATCATATCAAAGATGTGCGGATGGTCGCAAAGTGCACCGCCACGGAAGCGACTATCGCCCTCTTTGATGCTTACCTTTTTACCGTAGCTCTTTTCGGGAATGCCCTGCCACGGGAAAGCCCAAACGGGGGAGAGTGTGATATTTGTTGCGTTAAAGGATTTAAGTTCGCCGATTTCCTTATTCTTAACAAGCTCTTTAAGTCTTACGATTACGGGGTTATAGTGCATTTCAAGCTCTATCTGGCAAACAAGATTGTTCTTTTTTACAAGCTCAATCATTTCATCGTATTCTGCCATATCAAAGGTAGGAATTTTCATTGAAAGAATATGAATTCCACGCTCTGCACAAAGCTTCATCTGACGGAGATGGTCGCTGTTTTCACTTGCGAGAACAACTGCCTCAATTTCAGGATGTGCGTCAAGCATTTCAATTTCGCTGTCGTAGCAGGGGATGCCCTCAACACTGTTTAAGAAAACCTCCTTAACTTCGTTGTTTGCAGTTGCAACCGCAACCCAGTCAAGCTGAGGGTTTTCCTTTAAAACCTGATAGTATTTTCTTGTATGACCGTGAGTCATACTCATCATAGCAATCTTTAAAGGTTTCATAATTAAAGCACCACCCTTTCCATAGTATTTGCCGAAGTGTTAACGGCGTTAACCAGAGCTTTGATTTCTTCAATAGCTTTAAGGTTTTCGTCTGCAAGGCTTTTCTGAGCAACTGTGAAAGCCCCGCGTACAACGGCAATTTCGTCAATAGAAAGGCCGTAAAGCTCAAAGTCAACATCAGTAAACTTCTTTTCGTCCTTGCCGTAAACATAAACAGAGTCCTGCTTTAACTGAGCATCTACAACAACATCGCACGCAATACCACGGCTCGATATAATCTCATGCTTGTCAATAGGCTTTGCACCCTTCTGAAGTGTCATAGAAATTTCGATTGTGCAAACAACATCGTCTTCGGCTTTTGCGATTATGTTCATAACATTATCATTTTTAAATGCCATAACCGACTTGATTTTTCGGCCTAAAATCCACTGGCACAAGTCAAGCTCGCGGGAAAGCGCTTCGTCAAGGTTTGCTTTTTTGTCAATAATTCTTGCTGTGCGCATAACGCTTATGCCCACAAGTGTTCCGCCCTGAACAATGTTTTTAAGCTCAATGAAGCGACGCTCACTTCTGTGGGGGAGTGTGGGGATTTCTTTTCCATCAATCAAAACTGTATTTTCGTCTTTTAAAACTACCTTTTTGTCAACAGAATACTTGTCGAGCAAAAAGTCAAGATTTTTCTGAAGAATTTTCATTATTAAACCTCCTAAATTAAAGCATCTTAATTCTCGGTTTATATTTTTCGAGATATTTTGCGTTTTTCTCATCACCGCCGGGAGTGTTTGCACTCGACCAAACGGGAGGAGTAATACCTCGGTCTATACACTGCTTTACACACTCAATTTCAAGTAGGTGGGCAATGTAAAAGTCGATTATGTTTGAAACGGGGGCGATAGGGGTATCAAGCCCAGGAACATTTACAACTGCGTCGCCAACGGGGTTAAAGTCCTCGATGCATACATCTGCATAATCAAAAAGATTAGTTTTGTTAGGATGACGGATGAAGTGGTCTTCAGGCATTTCCTTCTGCCATGCCTCGCTTGAGATTGCAATAATCTTAACTCCGTTCTTTTTAGCCTCCATAGCGGCATCAATCGTTGCGGGGTTAATACCTATGTTATGGAAGATAATAAGCACATCATCTTTTTTAAGGTCGTAGTACTTCATAATTGCACTGCCGTAGTTAACAGTTCTTTCAAGCTCTAAGTACTTAAGTGCCTGATTAAATACGGAGAGACCTGTTTCCATAATAGGATTTATGCACGAAAGTCCTCCTGCACGGAAAAACATTTCGCCCATGCAAAGTGTTGTATGACCGCCGCCACCGTAAACATTTATAAGTCTGTCGTTTTCGATAGCATCAGCCATAAGTGAGGCAGCCTTTCTGATGTTTTCGCTTTGTGTGTCATTTACTTTTTTAAAGTTTTCCATCAAGCTTTCAAAGTAACCAAAATCATTCATTTTTAAAACTCCTTTCTATTTCCTCTCGAGTGGGGATAGACTCAATTACATATTTTTTTGTAACGCTTATTCCCGAGGCGGATACTGCGTATCGGCACGCCTCCTCGAGTTCTTTGTTTTCGGCAATAAGAGCGGCTAAAACGCCATTAAACGTATCGCCTGCACCCGTCGTATCAACGGGCGTTACCTTTATTGCGGGTATAATGGTTTTTCCGTTTATAATACAGCCCTTTTCCCCTAAGGTCGTAACACAATTTTTAAATGGCTTATCCTTTATAAACTGTGCCTCCTGCTCATTTGGTGTAACAAGGTAAATCTTAGATGCTTCTTCATCGTCAATCTCCCTTGCGGGGGCAGGGTTTAAAATAACCCTGACACCGTTTTCCGTGGCAATTCTGATAGCCTCTTTGTTTGCCTCTGCGGGAACCTCCTGCTGAAGCAGTAAGATGTCAGACGAGATAATCTCATCCTTAAAAAGAATAACATCTTCTGAGGAAAGCTCTGCACTTTTATGCACAGTAACACGGTTGTGTCCATTTTTATCTGTTAAGATAAACGCGAGCGGAGTGCTCTTTTTCTCCTTTTTGCAAAGAAACGGCTTTATGTTGTTTTCTTTTAAAAGGCTTTCACATTCATCGGCATAGCAGTCTTCGCCAACTGCGGCAAGGAAAGAAACCTCAGCCGCCATCCTTGCAGCCGCTAAGGCCTGATTTATGCCCTTTCCGCCCATTTCCTCAAAGACGGAGTTTGCCGAAAGCGTTTCGCCCTCTGCGTGAAAATGGTCCACGTCCATAAAAACAGATTTCCCACATATTCCTATAACTGAAATTTTTGGCATATTAACACCTCTTACAGATGCTTAATTCTGGGGAGATATTTGTCGATAATCTGCTTGTTGTATTCTGCTCCGCCCTCAATATTTCCGCTCTTGTAGGCAGGAACGCTTATGCCACGCTCGGCACAAAGCGAAACTGCCTTCAAAATCATAGAATTTGCAAGATAAGAGCTTGAAACAGTAGAAACACTGCCCATTTTTGCGGCGTTTCCCGGGATATCAATCACTGCATCGCCGTATGGTGCGCAGTTATCGAGTACAATGTCAGTAACCTCGCTTAAGTGGCTCGGCTTTTTGCCGACATACGCCATGGAGGTGATTGAAATTGTTGTTGCACCCACCATCTTCGCAAACTTTGCCGCCTCAATGGGAGCTGCATTTCCGCCCGAAGTGGAGATTACAACAAATGTGTCCTTTTCAGTCAGGCAGTATCTTTTGATAACGTGCTCTGCAATGCCCGATGTTTTTTCAAGCACACTGCTTTTAGCCGCACCGTCGTAAAGCATCAGGTCGGCGTCTAAAACGGGGCACACATTTGCAAGCCCGCCTGCTCTGTAAAAGCAGTCAAGCGCAATAAGGTGAGAATGCCCGCATCCAAACATATATATTATGCCGTCATTCTTTATTGTTTCAGCGATAGCCTCGGCGGCTTTTAAAATGTTAGACTGCTGGGTTTTGTGGACAGTTTCTAGAACATTTGTAATTTCAGTGTAGTATTTCTCAGTAAACATTATTTCTTAAGCACCCTTTTATAGTTTCTGCCAATGTTATCCCAAAGCTCAATCGGGTCTTTTGCGGCAACGCTTGTGCCATAGCCGCCACGGTATGTCCATGTAGCCAAGCGGTCAACACCAAGTTCTTCGTACATATCAACAATCTTATCAATCTGCTTGAAGTCTGCAGGGCGCTTGTTGTAGCCCATAAGCCAACGCTCAGATTCCTTGCCGTATTTTTTAGCCATATTAACTGTTCTTTCAGTAATATCGCGGAAGAACGCCTCAGGAAGCTCCCAATTGATGATGGTTGTTGAGAAAACATCAAAGTAAGGGCAAGCGGCAACCATATCCCAGTTGTCGTAACCACGAAGCTCTGTAACGTAGTATGTATTCATTGTTGCGTGTACGCAGCAGGTAATTTCAAGGTTGGGATTAAACTCCTTAAGAGCCTTTGAGGTATCAGAAAGTGTGAAGAGGGCCTCTCTCCATCTGAACTGCTTAACATCGTCGTTCATAAATTTGGGCATCTCATAGCCGTAGTATTCCTCGAACTTTTTCATACATTCGGGGCATCTGCAAGCCCAGTCATCACCTGCGCCGCCTGTGATTGATGCGTATGACTTGGGATATGCATAGTGCGGCTCATCCCAGAAAAATCCGTCAACCTCTGTTTCTCTTGCAAGCTTAAGGCAGATGTTTTTGAAGTAATCACGGAAAGAATTTGTGTTAAAGCAAGCTGCGTTCAAAACCTCGCCTGTGTATGCCGATACCTGACGGTGGTGAATATTGTTCTGCAGGAAAAGCGAAACCTGCTCGCCGCCAAAGTACTTACCGATACCCCACGGGTCTGCAATAACACGAAGACCAAGCTCATGAGCCTTCTTTACGATGTTGTTGATGTTGGGGAACCAAAAGTCCATATCAAATTCTGTGATTGCAAGGATAACGGTGTCGCAGCCGTGCTCCTTCATTTCAATAAAATCTTTCTCTGCGTGTTCTACGTAGTTTAAGCCATAGTAGCTGACTGCAGTGTGTTTGATTGCCATAATAAAAAACCTCCTTAGTTTTTATACTTTAATTATAGAAGTTGCCTATATATGTGTCAACCGAGATTTCATAACAAAGGGTGCAATTTTCGTAACTTGACTTTCGGTTGTATTTATATTATAATTTTCAAAAAGCGGGGGAGGTGCTTTTGATGCTTTTTGACGGTCAACCAAAGATGTTTCAGATTTTGTCAGTGCTTGAACTTTCCTGGGGCGAGGCAAATCGCAGTGCGGATTCACGCCCGTTTCATGCGCTGTCTTTCAGAATTTATGGCGGTGCAGATTTTACGTTTCAGGGAAAAACTGTTCATTGTCCGAAAAACAGTGTGGCTTTCGTTCCAGAAGGGATTTCCTATGAAATGAGCCATAGAGCAGAACGCCTTTATGTTGTACATTTTAAAACCAATAAAGATGTAGAGGATCAGTTGTTTTCGTTTGTTCCGCACGCTCCGCATCAGTATCAGACACTTTTTAAAACTATGTACGATATATGGAACGCAAAAAAAGAGGGTTATTACTACGCCACTATGGCGGTCTTTTACACAATACTTGAGTCAATGCAAAGGGATATGCTCGAGGTAAGAGCCTCACAAAACTTCGAAAAGCTTGATTTTGTTATGAAGTATATTGAAAAAAACTTTGCGTCGGAAAGCTGCAGTGTGGCGCAAATGGCAGAGTTTTTTGGAAGCAGCGAGACCTATTTTCGCAGGGTTTTTAAGGATGTGTATAAAACAACACCTTTAAAATATATAAATAACCTGAAGATGCAGTATGCTCTTGAGCTTTTAAGGTCGGGATATTTTACTGTGAAAAAAGCTGCCGAAAAGGCAGGGTATGAAGACGTAAAGTATTTTTCAAAATTTATAAAAAAACAGACGGGCAAATCTCCGTCTGAATATATAACATAAAAAGATGATGGCAGTGCCATCATCTTTTTTCCATATATACAGAGCGTGTTAAACTTTATAAAAAATTCTCCGCAGGATACTCTTCGGCTATAAGAGTGATAAGTCTTTCTATAAAAGGCGAAATCCACTTTTCCCTCGGACAAAGGAGTTGACTGTAATAAAACTGCGGGGAAAAGTTTGTGCTGAGTCTTATTAGCGAACCATTTTCAAGTTTTGTTTTTATAGCGTATTCAGGCAAAAAGGCAATACTTTTGCTATCTCCAAGAAGCGACACTATGGCTGAGATACTGTCAACCGTGATGTTGTGGTGCAAGTGAAGATTGTGCTTTGTAGAAATTTCCTGAAGCCTTCCAAAACAATAACCATCAGGCTCGGTAGTTATAAATGAGCATTCAAATATCTCGTTGGCTGATATGTTATTTTTGAGTGCTAGAGGGTGAGTGGGTACGCAAGCGAAAACAAGCTCTTCACGTCTTTTATAGTGGCATTTCATCCTTATATCAGCTCTGAGTGCATTTGATATGTATATAATATCCAAAAGGTTTTTTTCCATCATAGATATAAGGTCAACCGCTTGTCCCATTTTTATTACAATTTCAAGATTTGGAAACTCTTGCTGGAATCTTGATATGACAGGGAGAAGGTTTGCAAAAAGAAGTGATTCCAGCACTCCAATTTTCAAAATACCTTTGCTGTTTTTCTGTTCCTTGCCAATTGACGAGGATTTTTGGAAAAGATGCATTATTTCGGTAGCATATAAAAGAAATTCCTTTCCACCGTGTGTGAGATAGTTATTTCGTCCTATACGCTCAAAGAGCTTAATTCCAAGCTCCGATTCCAGATGTTGTATCTGCGCGGTTATAGTTGATTGAGCATATTTAAGCTCCTCAGCCGCCTTTGTAAAATTGCCCAGCTTTGCAACACATATAAATGTTTCTAAATTTTGTATGTCCATAACATCACCTATCGGGAATTTTGATTGATTGTATCGATATAATCGTTTTGACAAATATATAATAACATATTATAATTTGTTTGTAAATAGAGAATTAACGAGGAGGAAGTTTATGAGCAATATGGAGTATTTAAACAATAAACCGATAGCCGTATTGGGTGGCGGTGCTGTAGGTAAAACCTGTGCAGCTGATATGAAGCTTGCAGGAAAGGAAGTCAGATTGTACGATATGATGCCCTTCGCAGAAAAGTCGCTTAAGGATGTGGACAAGACAGGTATCCTGCTTGATGGCGTTCAGAGAAACAAATACTGCTTCGAGCGTTCGGGAAGAGCTCATTTTGATATGGTAACTTCAGATATTGCGGCTGCGGTTAAAGGTGCCGGACTTATAGTAGTTGCTATGGGATCCTGGGGGCATGAACCTGTTTTCAGAGAACTCATTCCTCATCTGGAGGATGGTCAGGTTATACATATATTCACAGATAACTTTGCGTGCCTTTTGCTCCGCAGATTAATGCGTGAAATGGGATGTGATAAAAAGGTTATCGTGGGCGGATGGTCTTCAGCACCTTATGGTACAAGAATAGAAAGCATAGGGGATTTCCAGTTCCCGCATGTTGGTGCGAAATACAGGGCAATCTCGTTAAGAGGTGCTGCATTGCCTATGACAGATACCGATGATTTTTTTGAATCTGTAAAATACCTGCCGTGTATGGATGCCGTTACCTATGGCGATGGTCCTTCAAAGGCTGATACAGTGCTTGATGTAGATTTTGCAAATGTAAATCCCGTTATTCATGTACCTGCAACTATTTTGGGCGTGTCTACTATGGAAAATTGGGGCGTAATATTTTGCGGACACGATAAAACTACATATTCAATGTATTCTCATGGTCTTTGTCCTTCAATATGCGAGGTGCAATATAAGTTTTACAATGAAGAAATCGACCTTGCAAAAGCTATCGGCGTAGGTTGTCCTACATACAAGTATGAAATGTTCTTCTCTCGCCGCAGTGTTTTGACTCAGGAATATATGGGACTTGATGAAAACGGAAACGACAATGTAGTATTTCCGCTTGACCAGCCTTCGAATGAGGGTAACACGGGACCAAATACCATTCATCACAGATATATGACAGAGGATGTTCCGATTGGATGTAAAGTATATCACGACCTTGGCGTGCAGTACGGTGTTCCCACGCCTATCATCGACTCGATGATTACTCTTGCCGGGGCAATGCACAGCAAAGATTTCTACAAGGAGAGTAAGTATAACCTTGCTTACTTAGGTATAGATGGAATGAGCAAGGATGAACTTCTTGATTATCTGCATAATGGCGTGTATAATCGCTAATTGTAATAGGTTTTTCAAAAATTAAATAAAATTATTTATGGGTGTAAAAAATTCGACTGAATTCTTTACACCCATTTCAAATTTATGATCACAACGCAAGGATACGAAAATATTCTCTTTATAAGATTAAAATAGTAGTGAGCTCTGACTGCTTTTCACTTTGCAATCAGAGCTCACTACTGTTCACTCTTGATATCTAACATCTTTTGTTATCCTCTCTTTCTGTTATCTGCCTTTTGCATCTTACATCTTAAAAACCTCAATTCCTTTTTCTTTTCTCAAGCGAGAATACCACATGGTTTGAATGTAACTTCCCAAAAGACGATTTGTTTGGCTTTTCAAAAGCTTAAGTAATTTTCTGGACTTGTATTCTTTAAAATAACCTAATTCTATATATGTAAAGCGTAACACCGCCGTGTTTTTAAAGTCCACCTTAATTTTTAAACTTTATCAAGCCACTTCTTACTTTTTCATTGGACGGTACCTTCCTTTCATTAATTCAACTCTTACTTACCCATTGGACTGTACCTTCCTTACTCTGATTAAAGAATAACACATATTTTAAGGCTTTTCAATTGACAAATTATAAAAAGATAAACCCCAATTTTTAGGCAAGAGGGAGA
>JAZNOC010000057.1:0-11181 GCA_045580605.1 Clostridia bacterium
CGGTCCCTCTATGCTTCCGGAAGAAGTTTTGAAAATCGCAGCTAATGATATGCTTGATTATCATGGCAGCGGTATGAGCGTTATGGAGATGAGCCATCGCAGTAAGGTTTATGAAGAAATCATCCAGACTGCAGAGGCTGATTTGAGAGAGCTTCTCTCCATCCCCGACAATTACAAGGTATTGTTCCTTCAGGGCGGTGCATCAAGCCAGTTTGCTATGGTTCCGCTTAATCTTCTTAAAGAAAATAAGAAGGCGGACTATGTTATTACAGGTCAGTGGTCAAAGAAAGCGTTCAGCGAAGCTAAGATTTACGGTGAGCCCAACAAGGTAGCTTCAAGTGAGGATAAGGTATTTAACTACATTCCCAAGCTTTCAAAGGATATGTTTGACCCTGAAGCTTCATATGTACATATTACACTTAACAACACAATTTATGGTACAAAGTATAAAGAGCTTCCCGACACAGGCGATGTTCCGATTGTTGCAGACCTTTCTTCCTGCATTCTTTCAGAGCCTGTTGATGTTTCAAAATATGGCGTTATCTACGCAGGTGCGCAGAAAAACGTTGGCCCCGCAGGTGTTACAATCGTAATCATTCGTGAGGACCTTATCCGTGAGGATGTGCTCTCCGAAACACCTACAATGTTCAAGTACAAAATTCATGCAGATAACGATTCTCTCTACAACACACCACCTTGCTATGGTATTTATGTTTGCGGTCTTGTATTTAAGTATCTTAAGGAGCTTGGCGGTCTTGAAAAGATGAAGGAAATCAACGAAAACAAAGCTAAAATTCTTTATGATTTCCTTGACAGCTCAGAAATGTTCAGAGGTACAGTTGTAAAGGAAGACCGTTCACTTATGAACGTTCCCTTTGTAACAGACAGTGAAGAGCTTAACGCTAAGTTTATAAAAGAAGCTACAGCTGCAGGCTTTGTTAACCTTAAAGGTCATAGAACTGTTGGCGGTATGCGTGCAAGCATCTACAATGCAATGCCTACAGAAGGCGTTATAGCTTTGGTTGACTTTATGAAGAAGTTCGAAGCAGAAAACAAATAATTCAAATAAGGTGATTGAACATGTATGACATTTTAACTTTAAATAAGATTTCTAAAACGGGTCTTTCTCATCTCGGCGATAACTTTAATGTTACTGACGATGCTAAAAATCCCGATGGCATCCTTCTCCGCAGCTTTTCTATGCATGACATGGAGCTTGGAGATAATCTCAAGGCAGTTGCCAGAGCAGGTGCCGGCACAAATAACATCCCGATTCCTGCTTGCACAGAAAAGGGTATTGTAGTATTTAACACACCCGGTGCAAATGCAAATGCCGTTAAAGAGCTTGCAATTTGTGCACTTCTCCTTGCTTCGAGAGATGTTTTTGGTGGTATGAAATGGGTAGAAACTATCAAAGACGAGGGCGACGCTGTTCCAAAGCTCGTTGAAAAAGGCAAGGGTGCTTTTGCAGGCGTAGAGCTTTCGGGTAAAACTATCGGCGTTATCGGTCTTGGTGCAATCGGTGTTATGGTTGCCAATGCCGCTAAGAGCCTTGGAATGAAGGTTCTTGGTTATGACCCTTACATTTCTGTTGACGCTGCATGGAGCCTTTCAAGAAGCATTGTTCACGTAAATAATATGAACGAAATTTTTGCGAATGCAGACTACATAACTGTTCATATTCCGCTTAACGATAAGACAAAGCATACAATCAATGCTAATAATATTGCTCTTATGAAGGACGGCGTAAGAATAATCAACTTCTCAAGAAATGAGCTTGTTGAAAACGCTGCAATTATTGATGGTCTGAAAAATGGTAAAGTCGCAAAATATGTAACAGACTTCCCCAGCGCTGACCTTATCGGTGTTGAAAACATTGTATGTATTCCCCACCTTGGTGCATCAACAGAAGAATCCGAGGAAAACTGTGCTGTTATGGCAGCTTGCGAGATTCGTGATTACCTCGAAAACGGTAACATCAAAAATTCAGTTAACTTCCCCAACTGTCAGGTTGACAGGGAATCTCCTGTAAGACTTTGCATTATGCATAAGAACATTCCCAATATGATAAGCCAGTTCTCTACACTTCTTGCTGAAGATAACATAAACATTGATAATCTCATCAACAAGTCAAAGGGCGACTATGCTTACACAATCATTGATATTGCAACTGACCACGCTACAATCGTAGATGAGCTTGTTGCAATTGATGGTGTTATCAAAGTTAGAAAAATTTGATTGGGAATGTTAAAAATTTCCAGAACGCAAAAGGAAAAAGATTATAAAAAAAGCTTTTGAAACATTGTTGAAGTTTAAGATTCTTTATTTTATACTATAGGAAAAAACACCGTATAGAACGGTGTTTTTTCTTTTTTGATTCCTTTTGCTACAAACAAACTTCGCCTCTCGACGTACCATCGTACGCCTTCGGGTAACCCAAGAAGCTACAGCTTCTTGGCTCAGTTTGTTCGTTCTGAACATTTTTTCCTATTCCCTTTTCATTTATACCAGCGCCTTATCTTCCTCTTCCTTTTCAAGCTCTCTGTAAGCAACCTTGCCTACAAGAGTTTTTGGAAGCTCGCTGCGGAATTCAAATTCACGCGGCATTGCATACGCCGCAATACTTTTTTTGCAATGTTCCTTGATGGATTCCTTTATTTCTTCGCTCGGAGAAAAACCATCTCTAAGCACAACAAACGCCTTAACACGCTGCATTCTGTAGCTATCCTTTACACCTATTACAGTGCTATATAACACCGCCTCATGTGCGTCAATAACATTTTCAATCTGCGACGGGTAAACATTGTAGCCGCTTGTTACAATCATTCGTTTAAGTCTTTGAATGAAGTAAATAAAACCATCCTCATCCATATATCCCAAATCACCTGTATGAAGATAGACCTTTCCGTCTTCGTGAGTGCGAAGCGTCTGAGCAGTTTCCTTGGGATTATTTATGTATTCTTTCATAAGAGTCGGGCCGCTGATGCAAATTTCGCCCATTTCGCCTGCAGGAGCTTCCTCATTTGTGTTGGGAACTACTATTTTATAGAACGTATCGGGGAAAGGAATTCCAATACTGCCCTCACGATAGTAATCTGCAGGTGTAAGGCAGCTCGCGGTAACGCACTCGGTTGTACCATAACCCTCTCTGACCTGAATTGTTGCACCACGGTCTTTTATGAATTTGTCAATTTTTTTCTTAAGCTCAATTGAAAGCGTATCTCCGCCGCTAAAGAGGCCTTTAAGGCTTGAAAAGTCTGCTTTTTGCATACCCTCGTTACGCATAATAGCCTCGAAAAGAGTTGGCACGCCTGCCATATAATTAGGTTTATGTTTTTTGAAAAGGTCAGGAAATTGCTTTACATTAAGTTGCGGGATTAAAACACATTTAGCTGCATAGCACAGCATTGTGTGAATTCCTACCCCAAGACCAAACCCGTGAAATACGGGCATAACCGAAAGCATAACTCCTCCGGGGAAAAGGCAGTCGCCCGCTGCAGCGGTCTGCATTGCAAGCGCATTAAAGTTAAGGTTTGTAAGTAGTATCCCCTTTGAAGTACCCGTGGTACCACCGCTGAAGAGAATTGCCGCATCATCACTGCCGCATCCCTTAAAAGAGATATCCCCCTCAAACAACTGGGCTTTTTTAAGAAAATCTCCCCAGGAAAGTACATACGGATCATTTACAACGCTTGGCTCTTTACCTATAAATTTATACAAAAATCCCTTTACAGTTGGAAGTGCCTCGCCGATTTTTGCAACAATAACGTTTTTGAGTTGGCTTTTTCCCTTTATTGCTTCGAACTTTGAGTAAAACTGGCTCAGAGTTATTGCAAGGGTACTTTTGCTTTCGTTTACGTAAAACAAAATCTCGTTTTCTGCCGATAAAGGATGCACCATACTTGCAATGGCTCCAATTCTGTTTAACGCATAAAACATTATTATAGCCTGAGGGACGTTTGGCAGACAAATTGTAACTGCATCACCTTTTTTAACCCCGTAAACCAAAAGCGCCTTTGCAGCTTCATCAATTTGCTTTATAAAGTCGCCGTAATTTACCGAGTTTCCCATAAAGTCATAAGCGATAAGCTCATTGTGCTCTTCAGCTACTTTTTTAACCATATCGTACATCGAAATGTCGGGATAATCGATAGTATGCGGGGTGTTCCCGTAATATTTAAACCATTTAGCCTCAGAATTCAAAGTCAATTTCCTCCCCTAATGTTTTGTCAAGCAAATGCGGATTTTTAAACAAGTGCTTTATAAGCTTAAGCGAACGGGCAAAATAAAATCCATCCGCAATTCTCTCATCAAGTGTTGCACCGATGTTTACAACATCACGAACACGAACTTCTCCGTTTTCGTCGGGAATAAGCTGTTTGTGCATTTCCCCAATTGTAATAACAATTGAGTTTGTACCCATATTGTTAAGGTGATGATAGACCGCATCGCACTTTATACTTCCAAGGTTTGAAAGAAGCACACTGCAGTAGTTAGTGTCGACACTGCTGAATGATTTCGGCATAAGCCCGTGAACATCAACAAAATTTATAAATGCCATAAAAAGCGTCATCAACGGTTTGGGAAGCTTTTTAACGATATTTAAAATATCGTCAACACTTTGACCTTTATCCTCTCGCTTTGCCTCACGAACCTTGGGTGTAAGGCGGTCGGTTATGGCACAAAGATTTTCACTATCCTTGGGCTTGTAAATCATAAGAGTTTCTTCCGAGTGGTCCTCAAACTTCTTTTTAATAGTAAAGCCCATGGAAATCTCATGACGCATATAATATCTTTTTCCCGAAATATAGCGATTTAAAAGAGGACGCATTTTTATGGTCCTTGCCATTGCCGCTATCACGCAGTGAAAAAGAGTTACCTTTCTTTCGCCCGTAGCATTTTTTTCTTCTATGTATTTTAAAAGCTCTGTAATGTCAATGGTTTCGTTAATATAAACCTCTGCCTCTGTTCTTTTGGGCATAAGATATGCCATATAAAAATGCATACCATCGATATCGCGAATTCTGTACGCATCATACCTGTCGCCAAACTTTCTCATTTTGCCACCTCATCATGATAATTTATGAAACTTGCCTCATCTATCAAAAACCGACACATCATATAAAATTATTATACCTTTCGACACGCCTAATGTCAAGTTTACGTTGTTTTTCGACATACTTCAAATTCAATCAAATATTTAGATTTTAATACGAAAAATCATTGACATACAAATTACAGGTATATATAATATATGAGATTATTAATCAAAGTAATATTGTCTTTATTAGGGGAAGGAATTTTTACACCTATGGACGTAATGAAGGATATTAACATTCACCTAGAAAACCAAAAGGAAAGCAGGCACTTTTTCTGGTTTTTGTGGATTATGTATGCATTTGTATATATGACCAAAAACTGCTTTTCTTCCGCCCTGGCACCAATTGTTGCCGAAGGGATTTTAACCAAATCTCAAACGGGTCTTATAACGGCTGCATTCTATATAATTTATACCCCGCTTCAGATTGTAGGCGGTATAGCGGCAGACAAATACAGTCCCGAAAAGCTTATCCTTACAGGTCTTATCGGCGGTGCTGCATCAAACCTTGTAATCTTTTTAAATCAGAATTACTATGTTATGCTCGTGGCTTGGATTTTCAATGCCGTAATTCAGTTTGGCTTGTGGCCGGCGGTATTTAAGATTTACTCTTCGCAGCTTTGTCGCAGTGAAAGACCGAAAATGGTATTTTATATGTCCTTCTCAAGCACGGGCGGTATGCTTTTAGGCTATCTTGCCGCAGGAATTCTTCCAAACTGGAGATATAACTTTATTTTATCTTCCGCAATACTTGCCGTGCTTGCAATCATTTTGTACATATTCTGCAAGCACCTTGACAGATTTATGAAAAGGGACTACACCTCAGCTGATGACCCTGCCAAGATAGATACGCAGCCTCTTAAGATGTCAACATCAAAGATGTTTTGGATAAGCGGATTTTTCGTAATGCTTCCCGTTGTTACTATGCGTCAGGTAGTGGCTAACAGCATTCAGACTCTTGCGCCAACAATGCTTATGGAAAGCTACGAAAGCGTTTCTCCCCTTGTTGGGAATTTACTTAATACTTTCATTCTTACTGCAGGGATCATCGGAACACTGTTGATTAAAAAAATCTACTATCCCAAATTTGTTAAAAACGAGCTTGCGGCTTACCTGCCTATAGCATTTTTAGCTCTTCCGTTTTTGATCGTTATTAAATTTATAGGAAAGGTTAATATACTCTCTGTCATTATATCAATGTGCCTTATTTCTGCATTTTTGACTGCCGTTTTGCTTCTTCAGTCGCACTATAATATGAGATACACAAAATTTGGTAAAAGCGGCACAGCCGCAGGAATAAGCAATGCCGCTGCATCGCTTGGACTTGTTATTCAAAACTATGGACTTTTAAAAGTTGCCGACAATTTCGGTTGGCAGAGTGTTATTAACATAATGATTGTTATGGTAGCAGTCTTACCGGTATTTCTTTTCATTGGTTTTATATTGTGGAAAAGATTTTCAAAGAGGGTTAAAAGCGGTTTGTATAATTAATTTAGAGGGGGCTTAAGATGAATAAATCAGCCTTAAAGAGTCACAGTGCCGCACTATTCACTGTATTTATATGGGGTATAACCTTTGTATGCACAAAGCATCTTATAAAGAGCTTTACCTCACTTGAGATTTTGTTCGTACGCTACGCAGTTGCCTATATCGTTTTGTGGGCACTTTGTCCTAAAACAATGCGTGTACAAAGCAAAAAAGAAGAACTTTACATATTTGTTGCCGCGATGACAGGGACTGCGCTTTATCAGTTCTTGGAAAACCTTTCGGTGTCATACACATCGCCCTCAAGCGTTGCATTTATCACTGCAACTGCACCGCTTTTTACAGCAGTGCTCGCACACAAGTATCTGCACGAAACCCTTAACGCCAAAATTATAGTTGGTATGATTGTATCTATCGTCGGTGTATTTATAATCTGCTTTGGCGATTCAACCACTATAGAAACAGGTCTTGTTGGTGATATAATCATATTTTTGAGCATTTGGATGTGGGCGGTCTACTCTGTTGTAATCAAAAAGCTTGCTCGTTACGGGCACCCGCAGTTTCTTATTACGAGAAGAATGTTCTTCTATTCCCTGATTGTAATGCTTCCGTTTATACTTCTCGATAATCACAAGCTGGACGTTGTCGCACTTTGTGAGCCTGTAAGTATTATGAACATACTGTTTTTGGGCGTTTTTGCATCTGCTATATGCTTTGCCACGTGGAATCACAGTGTAATCTCGCTCGGTGCAACAACGACCAGTAAATACCTTTTTATTTCCCCCATCATAACCCTTATTGCCCAGTCTTTTTATGACAGAACGGGGATTGGCGCGATGGCACTATTTGGTATGTTTATCACCCTACTCGGTCTTGCCGTTTCAGAATTTGACTTTAAAAAGAACAAATGAAAAAGAGACAAATGTCTCTTTTTCATTTGTTCTTTTTCCTTGACATTGTAGTACCGATGTTATAAAATTATAAGATAAAGGGAGTGATTTTTTGAAGCGTTTTCTTTTGATATTACTTACATTAGCTATAGCCGTTTTGGGCGGTGCTACGGGCTTTGCCCAAGAAGATTATCCTATGGTCATTTCCGGCGGTACAGTCTCATTTGCGGAGGAGGATTACCCTACACCTATCGGCGGTACATATTTCAATGTAGAAGATGCGGTTGAAATCGAGGACGACGGCTTCGAATCAATATTTTTCGGTTCGCCCTCACAACCCTTTGAGGAGTATATAGTCGAAAAGTGTCTCGAGCGCAAAGCTTCGATTGATGTTTCCTCCTACGGCATGGAAACGAGTGAGTTTTCAGATAATTATTTTGATGTTATACTTCGCCATCCGGAGCTTATGGTTATTCCATCATTCAAGCCATACACGACGGATGGAATTATGACAAATATAGAGCCCAGATACTATTTTGCCACAGCGGAAGAAGATGCTGAGGCAAGAGCTGCACTCTCTGCCAAAGTTGACGAGTATATAGATTATGCCCAAAACGCTCCCGATGACCTTGGAAAACTACTTCTTATCCACGACAAAATTGCTTATGATTACTCGTATGACAATGATTACGAGCAGGAAAAGGCAAACAGCGACTACTTTGCTTACCACCCATACGGCTTTATTTTAAGAGACAAGGCAGTTTGTCAGGGATATGCGGGTCTTCTTTATGCAATAGCGACAAAGCTTGGCATTGAGGCAGATTTTTGCAATGCAGACGCTATAAACCATATCTGGAACTATATAAGAATTGACGGTAACTGGTACCATGTTGATCTTACATGGGACGACCCAACATACTACGCTGATGAAGAGAAAACTCATCTTATTAAATCCGCTTATCACAAATACTTTATGCGCTCAGATGAAGATTTTGCAAGTGGCAATCACGGAGAATTAATCACCTACAACCGTTTTGGCGGGGATTTGTATGAGTGCAGCAGCACCAAATTCGAGAGCAATCATCTTTTTAATTTGGCAAATCTGTACGTGATAAATTATTCTGACGGAAACTATTGCATCCCTGTTGACAGTGAAGTTACATTTGAGTATCCCACCCTTTATACAGGACCAATGCTCGTTACAAAGCCGTATGAGTCAGTAGCTCCTGATGGAACAACACCTGTCAACCAGATTGTTTACACATATACAGGCGAAGCGGGGCGTGAATATATATCGATATGTCGCAGGGTAAAAAACGGTGCAATGGCATTTGGTCAGAACTTCTCGACAACCGATAACGGGTTTCATTACTCTTTTGTTCCCATAAACAAGGACGGCGCAGAATACTCATTTTATTTCTTCGACCGCACCTCGCTTGCTCCACTTTCGGTAAAACATAGCGTAATTGATAAATAAAAAAAGGCTGATTAAAAACTAAGGTTTTTAATCAGCCTTTTTACATTCCCCAGATTATGCTTTGCCTACTGAGCCAAATAACTCCATCTTCTCTTTAACAGTTGCTTTGATAGCTTCAGCACCTGGCGCAAGTAGCTTTCTCGGGTCAAAGCCCTTACCCTCAAGGTCTTTTCCTTCTTCTATATACTTTCTTACAGCAGCAGCAAAAGCAATCTGGCACTCTGTGTTAACATTAATTTTTGCAACGCCGAGGCTTATTGCCTTTTTAATCATATCTTCAGGAATACCTGTACCGCCATGAAGAACAAGAGGAACATTGCCTGTTGCCGCTTTAATTTTTTCAAGAGCATCAAAGTCAAGACCCTTCCAGTTAGCAGGATACTTACCATGAATGTTACCGATACCTGCAGCAAGCATTGTTACGCCAAGGTCAGCAATAACCTTGCATTCTTCGGGGTCAGCAATATCGCCTGCACCGACAACGCCATCTTCTTCACCGCCGATAGCACCAACCTCTGCTTCGAGGCTGAGACCCTTTTCCCTGCAAATATTTATAAACTCAGTTGTTTTTTCAACGTTTTCATCAATGGGATAGTGTGAACCGTCGAACATAATTGATGAGAAACCTGCTTCAATACATTTATGTGCCTGTTCGTAAGTACCATGGTCAAGATGAAGAGCCACCGGAACAGTAATTCCCATTTCCTCAAGCATACTATTAACCATAGCTACAACAGTCTTAAAACCTGTCATATACTTACCTGCACCGGCACTAACACCCAAAATTACAGGTGATTTAAGCTCTTCTGCAGTCTGAAGAATAGCCTTTGTCCATTCAAGATTGTTGATGTTGAACTGACCGACAGCATAATGACCGTCTCTTGCCTTCTCCAACATTTCCTTTGCTGATACCAACATTAAACAATACCTCCTACATAAACTCTCTTTATATTATTGCATAAATTGGAAAATAAATCAATATATATTGAGTGAAAGAGGTGAATTTTGTGAAAAAAGCACCCGTTATCACTCTTAAAATAGTAAAATCTAATTTTCTAATTTATACTTTGTTTTTCTTTGCAACAGTTTTGATAACTTTTCTTTTTTGCAGTTATCCGTTTAAAATCAATTTAAACCAAAAATATGTTCATAAGATGCTTTTAAATAACATCGCCTTTTCCGAGAAAATATCTCCGCGTAAGTTTTCTTCTGCATTTTTTGATATTGCGATTGCGAAAAATGAACCAAGCAGTGAAACTCTCGAAAAAGTGGATAAGCCCTTGCCCACCGGCAGTTCAAGCAATATAACTACCGTAAGAACGCCCGCAAGCAGTCTTGTCGAGGTTAACAACCGCACTCCTGCATTGGTTGAGGCAAGTTCGCTTGAAAAAAACGCACCCACTTTTTTAAGCGGGCAAACGGAAATTCTGATTGTGCACACGCACGGGACCGAAAGCTATACCCCATCGGAAAAGTATGCCTATACACCAACCGACACTGATCGTACACAAGACAAGAATTTCAATGTAATTGCCGTAGGAAACGAGATTGAAAAAACGCTCAAGGAAAACGGACACACCGTTTATCACGACGAAACCTTAAACGATTATCCAAGCTACAACGGAAGCTATAATCGCAGCAGTGAGATTGTTTCTAGCTATATTAAAAAACACCCGTCAATTAAAATTGTGCTCGACATTCACCGTGATGCAATCGAAGCAAAGGATGGTAGCAAGGTAAAGCCGATTTCTGAAATTGACGGCAAAGAGGCTGCGTCAATTATGTTTGTTATAGGCAGTAACCAAAGCGGCCTTAAGCATGACGGCTGGCAGGATAATCTGGCGTTTGCCTATCTTTTGCAAAAGCATACTGAAAGCCTTTATAAAGGGCTTTGCAAACCTATAAATATGCGCAGCGAAAGGTTTAACCAGCACTTAGCACCCGGTGCTATCATCGTTGAAGTTGGAACAAACGGCAACACTCTCGATGAGGCACTTTTAAGCGCTAATTACTTTGCCAAATCACTGTCCTCATTTATTAAAAGTTACTCCTCACAATGACAGCTGTCGCACTCTTTTGTGCACTCTACTCTTTTTTCAGAGCCTGTGTTTTCGTAATAATTGTTGATTGCAGCTCTTATTGCCTCTTCAGCAAGAACACTGCAGTGAATTTTAACTGCGGGAAGTCCTTCAAGAGCTTCGACAACGGCTTTGTTTGTTACGCCAAGAGCC
>JAZNOC010000058.1:0-7268 GCA_045580605.1 Clostridia bacterium
GGAAGATATAGAGTGTGCTAAAGCTCTTATCCTTGAGCTTGGCGGAGTGCTTGGACTTCTTAAAAACACCAAGAAGGAAAGCCTTGACGAAGAGGTTGAAAATCTTATCGCACAGCGCAATGAGGCGAGAAAAAACAAGGACTGGGCACTGGCTGATAAAATCCGTGATGACCTTAAGGCAAGAGGTATTGTTCTTCTTGACACGCCTGACGGTGTAAAATGGAAAATAGAAAAATAAGGTGATAATTAAATGTTTTACAAAGGCGGGCTTGACCCGATGCAATATAATCCTCTGGCACTTGCATACATAGGGGATACTATTTATGATTTGTATGTAAGAACAAAGGTGCTTGCACTTGGAAACAGACACGTTACTCAAATGCACAAGGATTCGGTAAAATTTGTAAAGGCCCATTCTCAGGCGGTCAGTATGCATGCGCTTGAGAGCGTTCTCAGCGAGGAAGAGATGCGAATTTACAAATGGGGCAGAAATGCCAAAAGCAACTCTGTTCCCAAAAATGCAGATGTAGGGGAGTACAGAATAGCAACGGGCTTTGAAACGCTTATCGGTTATTTGTACCTTAAAAGCGAAAACGAAAGACTTGAGAGCCTGCTTGATATAGCTTACAATGAAGTAGAAAATATATAGGAGTGAACACAATGAACAAGACACAAATCCATGCCTATAAGGCAAGAAAGCACGCACTTGAGGGCATTTTTAATGCCGCATCGGGTCATCCGGGCGGAAGCCTCTCAATTGCTGATATTTTGGCAGTGCTTTATTTCGAGAAAATGAACATTGACCCTCAAAATCCAAAAGACGAAAACCGCGACCGTTTCGTTCTTTCAAAGGGCCATTGTGCACCTGCACTTTACGGAATACTTGCTGAGCGTGGATATTTCCCCACAGAGCACTGCAAAACTCTTCGCAGTATCGACAGTAATCTTCAGGGCCACCCCGATATGAAAAACACCCCCGGTGTTGATATGTCAACAGGTTCACTCGGCCAGGGTATTTCAGCAGCAAATGGTATGGCACTTGCTGCAAAGCTTGATAACAAGGATTACCGTGTTTACTCAATTCTTGGCGACGGTGAGCTTGAAGAGGGACAAGTTTGGGAGGCAGCTATGTTTGCGTCTCACTACAAGCTTGATAACCTTACTGCGTTTATCGATAATAACAATCTTCAGATAGATGGTAACATTGCAGACGTTATGAACTCACACCCGATTGACGAAAAATTTAAGGCATTTAACTGGCACGTTATTGTAATTGATGCCCATAACTATGACGAAATCAGAAATGCGATTGAAGAAGCAAAGAGCGTAAAGGGCAAGCCCACCGCTATTATTGCAAAGAGCGTAAAGGGTAAGGGCGTTTCCTTTATGGAAAATCAGGCTTCATGGCACGGAAGTGCTCCCAACAAGGAACAGTTTGAGCAGGCTATGAAAGAGCTTGATGAAAAAATCGCAGAGCTTGAGAAATAATAATTGAAAGGATAGATAAACGATGGCTATAGGTGATAAAAAAGCAACTCGTGAAAGCTACGGTTTAGCACTTGCCGAGCTTGGCGAAAAATATGATATAGTAGTTATGGATGCAGACCTTTCCAAATCGACAAAAACTTCAACATTTCAGTCAAAATTCCCTGAAAGATTTATAAATACAGGTATAGCAGAGGGCAATATGATGTCTACTGCAGCAGGTATTGCATCAACAGGTAAGGTTGTTTTTGCAAGCTCTTTTGCAATGTTTGCAGCAGGCCGTGCTTTTGAGCAGATTAGAAATTCAATCGGCTATCCCAAACTCAATGTAAAAATCGGTGCAACACATGCAGGTATTTCTGTAGGCGAAGACGGTGCAACACACCAGTGCCTTGAGGATATCGGAATTATGCGCACCATTCCGAATATGGTAATTATTAACCCAGCCGACCATTATGAGTCAATGCAGGCAATGGAAGCGGCAGTGAAATACGACGGTCCCGTATACCTTCGTTTTGGCAGACTTCCCGTTGAGCAGATTTTTGACGAAACAAACTACAAGTTTGAGCTTGGCAAGGGCGTTCAGATTAAGGATGGCACAGACGCGTGCATTATTGCTACAGGTCTTATGGTTCCTTACGCAATCGAAGCAAGCGAAATGCTTAAGAGCGAGGGACTTAACGTAAGAGTTATTAATATACATACAATTAAGCCTATCGATAAGGATATTATCGCGAAAGCGTCTAAAGAATGTGGTGCAATTGTTACTGCTGAAGAGCATAATATCTACGGCGGTCTCGGCAGCGCAGTAGCTGAAGTTCTTTGCGAAACTCATCCTGCACCTATGCTCAGAGTAGGTACTCAGGACGTTTACGGCAAGAGCGGTAAGCCCTACGACCTTATGAAAGAATATGGACTTTCAGCAGAAAACATTGCAGATAACGTAAGAAAAGTTATTGCAATGAAAAAGGATAAATAAGATGAGTGATTTATTATCGCAACTCAATAATGAACAGAGAGAGGCCACAACAAATGTTGATGGTCCTCTTTTGGTGTTGGCAGGTGCAGGCAGCGGAAAGACAAGGGTGCTTACGTACCGAATTGCATATATGATTCAGGAGAAAAATATTTCTCCGTGGAGCATTCTTGCTATTACCTTTACAAACAAAGCCGCAAACGAAATGGCACAGAGGGTTGAGGGCCTTCTCGGCACCACTGCAAACGATATGTGGATACGCACATTCCATTCGGCGTGCGTCCGCATTCTAAGAAGAGATATTGACCGCATTGGCTACAGCCGTGATTTTAATATCATTGATGCCGATGACCAGAAATCGCTTGTTAAAGAGTGCCTTAAGGAGCTTATGTTTGACGAGAAGGAATTCCCGCCGAGAAGTGTTATGGGCGAGATTTCTTCTGCTAAGGACAAGCTTATTACTCCGCAGGAGTATGCAGAGATGTTTGAAACAGATTTCAGGAAAAAACAGCTTGCCCGCATTTACTCTCTTTATCAGAAAAAGCTTGAAAAGGCAAATGACCTTGACTTTGACGACCTTATTATGCTTACGGTAAGGCTCTTTAAGGAAAACGAGGATGTGCTGGAATTTTACAGAAACAAATTCCGCTACATTTTGGTTGACGAGTATCAGGATACCAACAAGGCACAAAACGAGCTTGTTATTATGCTCGCAAAGGAGCACCGAAACCTCTGCGTTGTAGGTGATGACGACCAGAGCATTTACCGCTTCAGAGGTGCAGATGTTACAAACATTTTGGAGTTTGAAAACGAGTTTACCGATGCAAAGGTTATCCGCCTTGAGCAAAACTATCGTTCAACGCAGACAATTCTTGATGCGGCAAACGGCGTTATAAAAAACAATATCGGCAGAAAAGGCAAAAAGCTCTGGACCGAGCTTGGTCAGGGAGAAAAAATCTTTGTATATAAAGCAGAGAGCGACTATGACGAGTCTGAGTTTATTGCCGAAAAGATGCACGCTTTGGCTCGCGACGGCTACCGATACAGCGATATGGCAGTGCTTTACCGTGCAAATGCGTCTTCGAGAAATCTTGAAGAAGTTTTTATGCGTAAGGCAGTGCCTTATAGGGTACTTGCGGGGCTTAGATTCTACGACCGCAAGGAAATCCGTGATATTGTTGCATATTTAAGGCTTATTAAAAACCCGTCTGATGATATAAGCCTAAAGCGTATTATAAATACGCCATCAAGAAAAATCGGTAAGGTTACGCTTGATGTGATTTCCTCTACGGCTGAAAGAGAGGGCACAAGCATTCTCGAATCTATAAAAGAGCATCAAGATACACTCGCCTCTAATGTATGCGACTTTTATAATCTTATATGCGAGCTTCGTGCTCTTTCTGAAGAGCTTCCCGTGGACGAGTTTATAAACGCAGTTTATGAAAAAACGGGGTATAAGGAGTATCTTAAAGCTGACGACAAGGCTCAGGAAAGAATGGAAAATGTGGATGAGCTTATAAACGGTGCGGCAAGCTATATCGAAAATAACGAAAACCCGACCTTCAGGGATTATATGGATAATATCGCACTTATAAGTGATATCGATAACTATGACGAAGAGCTTGACGCCTCGGTGCTTATGACAATTCATGCCGCAAAGGGACTTGAGTTCCCGATAGTGTTTATATGCGGCTTTGAAGAGGGAATATTCCCGTCGTTTATGAGTGCGTACAGCAACGAGGAAATTGAGGAAGAAAGAAGACTTTGCTATGTTGGTATAACGAGAGCAAAGAAAAGACTTTTCATTACCTGCGCGCACAGACGTATGCTTTATGGCAAAACGTCTGCATATAAGTCGTCAAGATTTCTTGACGAAATTCCCGAGGCCCTCCTTGACATTACAGATGTGCAGGCATCACGTATGCGTGAGGATTTGCCGTCGTTTGACAGACCGAGCTTTACAAAAATGCCTGAAAGCTCGCTCTTCGGTGCAGCTACGCAAAAGAGCGTGCCTGCAAGAAGCACAGATACGTTTAGTGCAGGCGACTGCGTAATGCACAAAAAGTTCGGGCGTGGTATTGTGATTTCAGCAACACCTGTCGGTAACGACGTTCACTACGAAATAGCGTTTGAAAGCGTCGGCACGAAAAATCTGCTGGGGCTTTATGCAAAGCTTACAAAGGGTGAGTAATATGTATAATCGTTTTGCATCGGTTTATGATAAGTTAATCAGGGATGTTGACTATAACAAATGGGCAGACTACTACTTCAAAATCTTTAGCCGCTACGGCCTTGACGCAAAGCTGGGGCTTGACCTTGGCTGCGGCACGGGAAGTATGACAAGGATACTCTCTTCGCGTGGCGTTGATATGACGGGCATTGACATTTCCGAGGATATGCTTATGGTTGCGCAAGAAAAAAACGAAGACGGCAAAATCTTGTATCTTAATCAGGATATGGCGGATTTTGAGCTTTACGGGACGGTTGACTTTATAGTTTCGAGCCTTGACTGTATGAACTATATCACTGACAAGCGAGACTTTGTAAAGGTTTTAAAGCTTGCAAACAACTATCTTAATCCCGGCGGACTTTTTATATTTGATATAAATACAAAGTATAAGCTTGAAAATGTTCTTGGAAATAATACCTTTATTTTAGAGGACGACAACGTCTTTTGCTCGTGGCAGAACGAATATGACAAAGCTCGCAGGCTTTGTGATTTTTACCTTACATTCTTTGTAAAAGAGGGGCAGGAGTATGTACGCTTTGACGAGCAGCATACCGAGCGTGCGTATGACATAGACGAGGTTTTATCTATGGCTGAAAAATCGGGGATGTGTCTTTTAAAGGTATACGATTCTTTAAGTTTTAAGGAACCAAATTCAAAAAGCGAAAGGGTATTTTTCGTGCTTAGGGAGCAGGGAAAGTAAAATGATAGCAGTAATAGGTGCAGGCCCTGCAGGTATGATGTCGGCAATAAGTGCCGCAGAGCAGGGTGCAGAAGTAATTTTAATAGAGAAAAACCAAAAGGTTGGAAAAAAGCTTGCAATTACGGGCAAGGGCAGATGTAATATCACAAATGCCTGCGCCACCGAGGATTTGTTTGAAAACATCCTTAAAAACAAGCGTTTTCTTTACAGTGCAATCTATGGTTTTACCAACTTTGATACGATAGACTTCTTTGAAAATCTTGGAGTGCCAACAAAGGTTGAACGTGGGGAGCGTGTTTTTCCGCAAAGCGATAAGGCAGCAGACGTGGTAAACGCACTCAAAAGAAGATGCGATGAGCTTGGTGTTAAAACAGTTCGTGCAGATGCTCAGGAAATTGTGCTTGAAGAGAGCAAAATAACGGGTGTTAAAACAAAAACGGGTTTTATACCTGCCGATAGTGTAATTTTGGCAACGGGCGGAAAAAGCTATCCGCAAACAGGCTCTGACGGAAGCGGTTATGTAATAGCTGAAAAGGCAGGACATACAATAAGCGAGATTGTACCCTCGCTCGTTCCTTTTGAAACCTACGAGGACACCACCTCTCTGATGGGACTTTCTCTTAAAAATGTTAAGGTAAGGGTAACTTCAGGAGGCAAAACCGTATTCGAAGAAATGGGTGAAATGCTTTTCGCTCATTACGGGCTTACGGGGCCGCTTATCCTTTCATCAAGTTGTCATATCGGGAAAAACCCCGACGGTGCAAAGGTTTACATTGACCTTAAACCAGCCCTTGACGAAAAAACTCTTGACGCAAGAATTCTGCGTGATTTTTCAAAGTTCATCAATAAAAACTTTGAAAATTCGCTTTCAGAGTTACTTCCAAACAAAATGATAGATTATGTAGTTAAAAAATCGGGGATAGACCCGTACAAAAAAGTTAATGAAATTACGAAAGAGGAGCGTAAAAAGCTTCTTGATACAATAAAAAACCTGACCTTTACGGTGAAAAAATACCGCCCTGTTTCCGAGGCTATCGTTACATCGGGCGGAGTTAATGTTAAGGAAATTAACGCATCAACAATGGAGAGCCGCATAGTAAAAAATCTGTACTTTGCGGGCGAAGTGATTGACGTTGATGCTTATACGGGTGGGTTTAACTTGCAGATAGCCTTCTCAACAGGGCGTCTGGCAGGGATAAATGCGGCAAAGGAGAATAGTTATGACTAAGGTTGCAATTGACGGGCCTGCAGGTGCAGGCAAAAGCACAATTTCAAAAAAGGCAGCACAGGCACTGGGTTATGTGTATATAGATACGGGTGCAATGTATAGAACTGTGGGACTTAAGGCAGTTCGCTCAGGGATTGATACAACTGACGAGGCAGCTCTTACAGAGCTTGTAAGGGATATTGATATCGATATCAAATGCTTTGGTGTTGACCAGCACGTATATCTTGATGGGGAGGATGTTTCCGCCCTTATACGCACGCCTGAGATTTCTATTGCAGCGAGCAATGTATCAAAGGTGCCTGCAGTAAGGCTTGCTATGGTTGAAATACAGAGAAATCTTGCGAAAAACCACGATGTCGTTATGGACGGGCGTGATATTGCAAGTTATGTTCTTCCCGATGCCGAGGTTAAGATTTTCCTTACTGCATCTGTTGAGGCACGTGCTAAAAGACGCTACGATGAGCTTTTGCAAAAGGGAGAAAAGGTAACTCTTGAAGATGTTACAAGTGATATGATTTTCCGCGATAAAAACGACTCCGAAAGAGAATTTGCCCCGCTTAAAATTGACGAGAACGCTCACGTGATAGATACATCAAATCTTACACTTTCCGAGTCGATTGATGCGGTAATAAATTACATAAGGATGAAT
>JAZNOC010000059.1:0-3961 GCA_045580605.1 Clostridia bacterium
TTTCATTGCCGCTGATGTTGTTTCCTTCCATCCACTACTTTTTAACTTTGTTGGTGTTTTTGGGAGTTTTGGAATTTTAACAACTGCCTTTCCAACATCCGATACCTTATCTGCGGTTTTCGCAGCATCTACTGCCTTATCAGCCATTTTGGCAAGTTTTGCAGTATCTGCAACTTCACCAACAAATGGAATTGCACCAACGGCACTAAGTCCCGCTGAAAGGAAATCGCCTCTTGCAAGGTCAACAGGTATCGATGCCAAGTTTGTAAAAGTATCTAACCCCGGAATAATTGATGCTCCTGCTAAGAGATTGCTTAACGAATCTAAGCTACTACCCCAGGTATTACCGAAATTTCCCGCTCTTCCTCCGCCCATCAAGCATTCACCTGCTTTCTGGACTTTGAAAATTCACTTTCAAAGGCTATAACGTTTATGCCCATATCCTTATATGGTTTAAAGATACTATCAGGTGCTGCTCCATAAACTATTATGGTTTTAGGAGACAGCATTTGCACCATTCGGGCAAGACCTACTTTGAAGAAAATTTTATCCTCTTTGCGTTTGATACAACCATGTGTACCTACTGCAACTGTTTTATTTTCTTCTATCCCATCAAAGCAGAAAGAGAATGTTCTCTCATCCCCAAATCTCACATTAGGAATGACTTCAATTCCATTATTCTGCAGCTAAACGGCTAACGCTCTGCCTCTATATGTATTCCACATTTGCATAATAAGCGGCATATTCCGGTAAAGGCTAAAGTCAGGTGATATAATACCCTTGAATTTCTTCAATTTTTCAAGGTATTGCTTCGGTTTATTCCATAGCCTTTCGAAATCTCTGTCATACTCGTAGAAAATCACCCAGCAGTCAAAATCATCCCAATTCTTCGTCATCGCTTTTGAAAATGTTATGACCTTGTCAGGTATTTGGTTGCTTGTCCTAATGACAGGCAACTCAAAATAACCATCATAGTCGGCATTTTCTACCAAGGATGAATGGAATACATCGTAGTTGTTATTAAATTGTTCTTTGGTCAAAATTATTTTACCTCCGTAAATAAAAATCTTGGGAATTATAAAATTTTCCCGTAAGCTATTGATTTTTGTTTACGGATATGCTAAAATACAGCCATGGTTGGTGGTATGCTTTCAGCATATCCGCTGGAAAACACATTGTTAAGCTGCGTCAACAGTTTTTCGATGTGTTTTTCTTTTTATTTAAAGCAATCAATTTACACCACTCCTTTTAATGGTATTCTATCATAGCGTTTTTCTAAAGTCAAGAACATTTGTTCGTGTTTTTTTGACGTTTAGCATTTTTTATAATTTAGTGGACAATGAACCTTGTGTTTGTACAGTCTTTTTATTTTCTTCTCTATTGACAACAATTTTATATTATTATAAAATTACTCTTGGTGGTGTAATTATGAGTAACTTAATTGAAAAGCTTAGGAAAACTCGTGATTTAACAAACGACGAGTTTAAAGAGATTCTTACCACAGATAAATATGATGAGGAGCTTATCTCCTCTGCAGATAGCATAAGGCGCGAGGTTTACTCGGACAAGGTTTATATTCGCGGGCTTATTGAGTTTTCGAACTACTGTAAAAACAACTGCAATTACTGCGGAATTCGTGCGCAAAACGCTAATACAATGCGTTATCGCCTTTCCAAACAGGATATCCTCGAATGTTGCAAAACGGGCTACAAATTAGGCTTTCGCACTTTTGTGCTTCAAAGTGGCGAAGACCCGTACTTTACCGAGGAGATTTTGTGCGACATAGTATCAACTATAAGAAAAAAGTATCCCGACTGTGCTATCACACTTTCCATAGGTGAAAAGAGCAGGGAAAGCTACGAGGCTTACTATAAAGCAGGCGCAAACCGATTTCTTTTAAGGCACGAGGCTTCAAACTGCGAACTTTACGGAAAGCTTCATCCCGAAAATATGAGCCTTGAAACAAGAAAGCAGTGCCTTTTTGACTTAAAGGAAATCGGCTATCAGGTCGGCACGGGATTTATGGTTGGTGCGCCTTATCAGACAATTGGCCATATTATTGAAGATATCCGCTTTATGCAGACACTTTCGCCCGATATGATAGGTATAGGTCCTTTTATAACACATTGCGACACTCCATTTTCAAGCTTTGAAAGCGGAAGCGCAGAGCTTACAATAAGACTTGTTGCGCTTTTCAGGCATCTGTTCCCTTATGCACTTATACCTGCGACTACGGCTCTCGGAACAATTTCAAAGGACGGTCGAGAGCGTGGCTTAAAGGCAGGAGCAAATGTTGTTATGCCAAATCTTTCGCCGAAAAAGTTCAGAAAGCTTTACACTATTTATAACGATAAAATCAGTACTGGCGAAGAGGCTGCCGAAAGCCTGCGCAAGCTTGAAAAAAAGGTAAAACAGGCAGGCTACAGGGTAGTAAAAGATATTGGTAATGTAGCAAAGGAGAAAAGCAATGAACAATAAGGCTTTAATTGCTATGAGCGGCGGTGTTGATTCGAGCGTTGCTGCATATTTGATGAAAGAAAGTGGTTTTGAATGCACAGGTGCAACGATGAAGCTTTTTCAGGCAGAAACGTTGGGTATTTCCGATGAACATTCGTGTTGCACTCTCACCGATATTGAGGATGCAAAAAAGGTATGCGAGACGCTTGGCATTTCCCATACTGTGCTTGATTTCTCACAGCGTTTTAAGGAAAAGGTTATTGATAATTTTATCCATGCTTATGAAAATGGTGCAACACCTAACCCTTGTATCGAATGTAACCGTCATCTTAAGTTTGCTACTCTCTTTGACAGTGCAGAAAGCTTAGGATGCGACTTCGTTGTAACGGGGCATTATGTACGCACCTGTTATGACGAAAAAAGCGGGAGATACCTGCTTAAAAAAGCACTCGACACAACAAAAGACCAAAGCTATGTTTTGTATTCACTTACGCAAAATCAGCTATCACACGCCTACTTCCCTCTTGGTGAGATGGAAAAATCAAAAGTGCGTGAAATAGCCGAACAGTGCAGTTTTATAAACGCATCTAAAAAAGACAGTCAGGATATTTGCTTTGTAGATGATGACTATGCAGATTTCATTGAAAGCGTAACAAACAAAAGCTATTCGTCGGGAAACTTCGTTGATAAAGACGGAAATATCTTAGGCACACATAAGGGGATTATAAGATATACCGTAGGTCAAAGAAAAGGACTTGGTCTTTCCTTTGAGCAGCCAATGTATGTAACCAAGGTTGACAAGGAAAATAACACTGTAACGCTTGGTCCGCACGAGGAGCTTTTCAGCAGCTCACTTATCGCAGATGATGTGAACTTAATTTCAGTAAGCGAAATAAAAGATCCAATGCGTGTAAAAGCAAAGGTTCGCTACCGCCAGCCTGAGCAGAGTGCTACTATTATACAAATCAGTCCAACAAAGGTATCGGTTAAATTTGATGAGCCGCAACGTGCCATAACTAAGGGGCAAGCAGTAGTTTTCTACGATGGAGACACAGTTGTAGGCGGCGGAACGATAACAGAAACTAACATATAAAAGAAGTGTGCCGCTTCACCCACTTCGCGTCCTAACTGAATTTAGAATTGGGAACTTCTGCTCGCGATAAAGCACGCAATTTCCTATACGGTAAAAAAGCATCGTAACCGAGTTACGATGCTTTTTTTCTTAATGACGTTTCCGATAGGTGTTATGAATATCTTCTCTTGTAATTTTTACAGAGCGTTTACGCCTTTTTTCCTCAAGCTTAATGCGGGTTTTCCTTCCAACCTCTCTTGTAGCCGACATAAGTCCAAGCATAAGAAGAAGAATAAGAATAATCGATACCCAGCTTCTTAAGTAGAAAGGCTCACAAGCCCTGAGCGGTAAAAATATGTGATTGAACACAGCCGGCGGGATAAAGAAAAACCCGATAGCTGCAAGAAAAGCAAACAACATCCACGGACCGAG
>JAZNOC010000060.1:0-2986 GCA_045580605.1 Clostridia bacterium
TTTTTTCTTCAAAATATATTGAAAAAACTGTAAATATATTATATACTATATATTTAGAAAAATAAATACTTATTTTTGGAGGAATATTTATGAGTAAATTTTTAGAGTCTGTTATGAAAAGGGCAAGAAAAGATAAAAAAACTATCGTTCTTCCCGAATCAATGGATGCAAGAACCTTTGAGGCAGCAGAAAAGGTACTTAAGGAAGGTATCGCAAACATCGTAATTATCGGTACACCTGAAGAGGTTGAAAAGTACGGCAAGGGCTATGACCTTACAGGTGCTACAATCATCAATCCCTTTACTTATGAAAAAACTGAGGAGTACCTTAACCTTTTTGTTGAACTCAGAAAATCAAAGGGTCTTACATACGAAGAGGCAAAGAAAACTGCTCTTGGCGATTATATGTACTATGCTTGCCTTATGGTTAAAGCAGGCGACGCAGACGGCGTTGTTTCAGGTGCTTGCCATTCAACAGCAAATACACTTCGTCCCAGCCTCCAAATAATCAAAACAAAGCCGGGGGTAAAGCTTGTTTCAGCTTTCTTCGTTATGGTTGTTCCGGATTGTGAATATGGTGCAGACGGCACATTTATTTTTGCAGACAGTGGTCTCGAGCAGAATCCTGACCCCGAAAAGCTTGCAGCAATCGCAGCTTGCTCTGCAGAATCTTTTGAGCTTCTTACAGAAAAAGAAGCAATCGTTGCTATGCTTTCACACTCAACATATGGAAGTGCAAAGCACGCAGATGTTGACAAGGTAGTAGAGGCAACAAGAATTTGCAAGGAAAACAATCCTGAACTTAAGGTTGATGGCGAGCTTCAGCTCGACGCAGCTATTGTTCCCTCGGTTGGTCAGTCAAAGGCTCCCGAAAGTAAGGTAGCGGGTAAGGCAAACGTGCTTGTATTCCCCGACCTTGATGCAGGTAACATCGGCTACAAGCTTGTTCAGCGTCTTGCAAAGGCAGAAGCTTACGGCCCCGTAACTCAGGGTATCGCAATGCCGATTAACGACCTTTCAAGAGGTTGCAGTGCTGACGATATCGTTGGTGTTGTTGCAATCACTTGTGTTCAGGCTCAGGCTAACAAATAATTAAAAGAGAGGTAATATAAAATGAAAATTCTTGTTATAAACGCAGGTAGCTCATCTCTTAAATATCAGCTTATTGATATGGAGGAAAAAAAGGTTTTGGCAAAGGGTCTTTGCGAGAGAATTACTCTTGACGGAAGCCGTCTTAACCATACACCCGCAGGTGGCGAAAAGGTGGTTATCGAAAGCCCCATGCCTTCGCATGCAGAAGCAATCAAGCTTGTTATTGATGCTCTTGTTGACGCAAATCACGGTGTTATCAAGTCTATGAGCGAAATCGGTGCAGTTGGACATCGTGTTGTTCACGGCGGCGAGAAGTTCAGCGGAAGCGTTGTAATTGACGAAGCAGTTAAGGAAGCTCTTCGCGAGTGTATTGAGCTTGCACCGCTTCACAACCCTGCAAATATCATCGGTATTGAGGCTTGCGAAAAGGTTATGCCCGACGTTAAGCAGGTAGGTGTTTTTGACACCGCTTTCCATCAGACAATGCCTGAGGAAGCTTACCTCTATGGTATTCCTTACGAGTATTACGAAAAGTATAAAATCCGTCGCTATGGCTTCCATGGTACAAGCCACAAGTACGTATCAGCTAAGGCAGCAGAGGTTTTAGGAAAGAATATTGAAGACCTTAAGATTATCACCTGCCACCTTGGTAACGGTTCTTCTATTGCGGCAGTTAAAAATGGTAAGGTTGTAGATACAACAATGGGTCTTACACCTCTTGCAGGTATCCTTATGGGTACAAGAAGCGGCGATATCGACCCCGCAATCGTAACCTTCCTTATGGAAAAGGAAAATCTTTCAATTGAAGAGATAAACAGTGTTCTCAACAAAAAGAGCGGTGTGTTTGGTGTGAGCGGTGTTTCAAGCGACTTCCGTGATTTGTCGGCAGCAGCAAATGAGGGCAACAAGCGTGCTAAAGCGGCTCTTGATATGTTTAGCTATGGAATTAAAAAGTACATCGGCAGCTACGCAGCAGCTATGGGCGGCGTGGATGTAGTTGTATTTACTGCAGGCGTTGGCGAAAATGACGCTCAGACACGTTTTGATATTACACAGGGTCTTGAGTTCCTCGGTATT
The DNA here is from genome assembly GCA_045580605.1 of Clostridia bacterium. Lineage (GTDB taxonomy): Bacteria > Bacillota > Clostridia > UMGS1883 > UMGS1883 > UMGS1883. The sequence continues at coordinate 2,169 of JAZNOC010000060.1, forward strand.
AAAGTTGATGCCGAAAAGAACAAAATCCGTGGTCAGATTGCAGATGTTACTGCTGATGGTGCAACTGTTAAGACACTTGTTATCCCCACAGATGAGGAAATGATGATTGCTATCGAAACAGAAAGATTGACAAAATAATTATTGACATTTGATGTAAACGATAGTATAATATATGAGCGAATGTATGTGTTTTTGAAGGATAGGTGTTTAATATGAAAATAAATATTGCATCTGTGCTTAAAAGCGACGGTGCATCGCAACCGTTTTCAGGCCCGTTGGAGCTTGGTAACGTGGAGTTTATGGGTAGCACCATAACATTTACAAAGCCGCTTGAGGTAAAGGGTAGCGTATACGTCCTTGGTGATATGATTGAAATATCAGCACGTATTGAGGGCGAGTATACTGCGCAGTGTGCACGCTGCGGGGAGGAAACAACAAAAAAGCTTTCCGCAACGCTTAGCGAAAGTGTACGCAGTGATTTTTCAGATGCTGATGAAGAATGTCTTTCACTTACCGGAAATGTGCTTTGTATAGGCGGCGCCCTTGAGGCGTGCATTTTTGGCAATATTCCTATCAAGATTTTGTGCAGGGATGATTGCAAGGGCTTGTGCACAGTTTGCGGCACAAACCGTAACAAAAAGGATTGTAATTGCGATGAAACGGTCTATGACCCGAGATTCGCCATCTTTAGAAATTTACAGCAGAGAGGTGTAGAAAATGGCAGTTCCGAAGAATAGAACTTCGAAAGCAAGAAAGCTTTCAAGAAGAGCTAACTGGAAGCTTAACGTTCCGGGAATGATTAAATGCCCGAATTGTGG
>JAZNOC010000061.1:0-26175 GCA_045580605.1 Clostridia bacterium
AGTCAATCTATATGAAAAAGTTATGGTTGTTAATTTAAAAAATTTAATTTTTGTTCATATATTTTACCTCATTTGCATACAAATAATACCATACAGAAAAATGATAAATTATTTTTTAAAAAAGCCTTGACATTCAGAAAGTCGTTTGTTATAATTATCAACGTTGTGGGCACTAATGGCAAGCAAATGGGGCCATAGCTCACCTGGGAGAGCATCTGCCTTACAAGCAGAGGGTCATAGGTTCGAGCCCTATTGTTCCCACCATTTGGCCCGGTAGTTCAGTTGGTTAGAACGCCAGCCTGTCACGCTGGAGGTCGAGGGTTCGAGCCCCTTCCGGGTCGCCAAATGCCTTTGTAGCTCAGTCGGTAGAGCAAGGGACTGAAAATCCCTGTGTCACTGGTTCGATTCCAGTCGAAGGCACCATTTATGCGGGAGTGGCTCAGTGGTAGAGCGTCACCTTGCCAAGGTGAACGTCGCGAGTTCGAATCTCGTCTTCCGCTCCAAACACAAAAGACGCAATAAAGCGTCTTTTGTAATATGGCGCCATAGCCAAGTGGTAAGGCAGAGGCCTGCAAAGCCTTTATCCCCAGTTCAAGTCTGGGTGGCGCCTCCAACTAAAAACCGCTTAACCGAGTAAGGTTAAGCGGTTTTTGTATTTTGGCTCTTTGTCAACAGTTGGGGTAAAATTACAGAGCGTCTATATCCTCTTGTGAAACGAGCTTAATTCCCGCCTTTGAAAGAACCTCTGCAGCCTTTTCATTATCCTCTACACGGAGAACAACATATGCGTGCTGTCCTGATATGGTGATAAACGCATACAAATATTCAATATTTATTCCGTTTTCACTCATCAGTGCAAGCACCTCTGAAAGACCTCCCGGTACATCGGGAATCTGAACGCCGATAACCTTTGTTACGGAAACAACGCAGTCATTCTCACTAAGGACGTCCTTTGCCTTATCAACATCACTTACAATAAGGCGGAGTATTCCAAATTCCTGCGTATCTGCTACGCTGAGAGCACGGATGCTGACACCTGCATCAGCAATACTCTTTGCAATACTTGAAACCGTACCTGCCTTGTTTTCAACAAAAATAGATAACTGTTTAATTGTCATTTTCCCCACTCCTTTAATTGTAAAGATTTCTCTTATCTATTACTCTTACAGCCTTGCCCTCACTTCTTACAATGGACTTAGGCTCTACAATACGTACATTTGCATAAATACCAAGCATTGATTTAAGTGCCGCATTAATTTCTTTTTCTTTCTTGGAAAGGTCATTCACCTTATCGGAGAAAAGCTCGGGTGTCATTTCAACCCTTACCTCGATAGTATCGCTGTGATTTTCACGGTCTACGATAATCTGGTAGTTTGATGTAAGTCCCTGCTTTAAAAGTACTTCCTCAATCTGTGAGGGGAACACATTTACGCCCTTTACGATAAGCATATCATCACTTCTGCCCATAGGCTTTGCCATTTTAACGTGTGTTCTGCCACAGGAGCATTTTTCACGTGAAAGAACGCATATATCCTTTGTACGGTATCTGATTACGGGGAATGCCTCTTTCGTGATGCAGGTAAATACCAGCTCACCCTTTTCACCCTCGGGAAGAACCTCGCCCGTTTCAGGATTAATTATCTCGGCAATGAAATGGTCCTCGTTTACGTGCATACCTGACTGCGCACTGCATTCAAAAGCCACACCGGGTCCGCATATTTCTGTAAGTCCGTAAATATCATATGCCTTTATACCAAGCTTTGCTTCAATATCCTTACGCATCTGCTCAGTCCACGCTTCTGCACCAAATATTCCTGCTTTAAGCTTTATTTTATCACGCAAGCCCTGCTCATAAATACTTTCTGCAAGATATGCTGCATATGAGGGCGTACAACAGATAATTGTAGCCTCAAGGTCGGTCATAAACTGTAACTGACGATCTGTATTTCCCGATGACATCGGGAGGGTCAGACAACCTACCTTGTGCGAGCCGCCGTTAAGTCCCGGACCACCCGTAAATAATCCGTAGCCATAGCATACCTGACAAACATCCTCCTTAGTTCCGCCTGCTGCCACAATTGCACGTGCACAGCAATCCTCCCACAAATCTATGTCGTGCTGTGTATAGAACGCAACAACCCTTTTTCCTGTCGTTCCGCTTGTAGACTGAATTCTTACACATTCTGAAAGCGGCTTTGACATAAGACCGTAGGGATATGCCTCACGAAGGTCATCCTTTGTCAAGAACGGAAGCTTATGAAGGTCATCAACCGACTTTATATCATCGGGGGTTACTCCCTTTTTCTTCATAAGGTTTCTGTAGTACTCGTTATTTTCATAAACGTGGTTTACCGTTTTAACAAGTCTTTCACTCTGCATTTGTCTTATTTGTTCGTAAGAGGCTGTCTCTATTTCCTTTTGATAGTAATTCTCCATCTCTCCCACTTCCTTTTAATAATTGTACCCAAGCTCAAACGCTTTCTTATTTAGCTCTACAAACTTAGGTGCAACCGTATTTTCTATAGCCTTAATCCACTTGTCATAGCTTATATCAAAATACTTTGCAAGTCTTGCCATCAAAACGATATTTACCGCCTTTGCATTTCCTGCATCATTTGCAATGGAAAGGGCATCAATTGCATCAACAAATGCACCCTCTTCCTTTATTTTTTCGAGTGCATCTGCAGGATACTGCGCCTTGCCTATAATTACGGGCATCGGGTCAATCTGCTGAGTGTTAACAATGATTTTTCCATCTTTTTTAAGGCATGGAAGCCATCTTGCCGCCTCTATTTTTTCAAATGAAACAATAAAATCTGCTTCACCGTCTTCAATTATGGGAGAGTATACCTTATCGCCGTAGCGCACGTATGTAACAACGCTTCCTCCACGCTGGCTCATACCGTGCACCTCCGACACCTTTACATCATATCCCTCATCAACTAAAAGTCTTCCCAAAAGCTTACTTGCAAGGAGGCTGCCCTGTCCGCCTACGCCGACAATCATAATATTTTTCGTCTGCATTACTCCTCTACCTGCCTTTCTATTGCATCAAAGGGACAAAGTTGCGTACATACATCGCATCCCACGCAAAGTGTTTTATCAATTTCAGCCTTGCCATCATGCATACTGATTGCAGGACAGCCAAAGCTCATACATTTTTTACAACCCTTACACTTATCCTTATTAACAACAAGCGGTTTTTTCGGCTTTACAGATTTAAGAAGCACGCAAGGTCTTCTTGAAATAATAACCGACGGCTCATTTGCAGAAAGCTCCTCTTTTACAACTTTTTCACATTCCTTGAGGTCATAGGGGTCTACAACCCTCACCCTGTTTATGCCTACACTGCGGCAGAGTGTTTCAAGGTCAATTTTTGCTGCAGGATCTCCCTTTATATTATATCCCGTTGTGGGGTTTTGCTGATGCCCTGTCATTCCCGTTATTGAGTTATCAAGAATAATTACAGTAGAATTAGAGCCGTTGTATGCAATATTTATAAGTCCTGTCACACCGCTGTGCATAAAGGTGGAGTCACCTATAACGCATACGCTCTTGCCCTCACTCTCACTGCCGCCTGCCTTGTTAAAGCCGTGAAGGCCTGAAACAGACGCACCCATACAAAGAGTTGAGTCAAGTGCAAAAAGCGGAGGTGTTGCACCCAAAGTGTAACAACCGATATCGCCAAGCACTGTGATTTTATTTTTTGCAAGTGCATAATACATACCTCTGTGGGGACAACCTGCACACATCATCGGTGGACGCATCGGAATATCCATTCCAAGGTCATATGTTTCTTTATCGTCCTTCCCCATTGCCTTTGCAATGGTTTTCTGTGAAAATTCTCCGATGCAGGAGAAAAGCTCCTTGCCGCACACTTTAATCCCCAAAGAGTTGCAGTGCGCCTCGATTATGCCATCAAGCTCCTCTATAACGTATACCTTATCCATTTTTGAGGCAAATTCAATAATACTCTTTTCAGGGAGCGGGTTTACAATGCCAAGCTTAAATACGCTTACACTGTCACCAAGCGCCTCCTTCACGTACTGATAGCTTGCACCCGATGTGATAACACCAATTTTTGAATCTGTATATTCTATGCGGTTAAATTCACAATCTTCCGCAAGCTCTACAAATTTTCTTGTTCTCTCCTCAACGAAGGGATGACGTTTCTTTGCATTTGCAGGCATCATTATAAACTTTTCAGGATTTTTTTCGTAATCCTTTACGCCTGCCTCTGTTCTTTCGCCCGTTTCAACAATGCTCTGCGAATGTGCAATTCTTGTACACATACGAAGAAGAACGGGCGTATCGTATTTTTCGGAAAGCTCAAACGCCTTCTTTGCAAAATCATATGCCTCCTGCGAATCGGCAGGCTCGAGCATAGGGATTTTAGATGCAATTGCATAATGCCTTGAATCCTGCTCATTCTGTGATGAATGCATTCCGGGGTCATCGGCAACGCATATAACCATACCGCCGTTAACACCTGTATATGACAGTGTAAAAAGCGGGTCTGCCGCAACATTAAGACCTACGTGCTTCATAGCACACGCACTTCTTGCACCACGAAGCGATGCACCAAAAGCCACCTCACAGGCAACTTTTTCATTTGGTGCCCACTCGCAATATATTTCATCATATTTTGCCGCAAATTCCGTTATCTCTGTACTGGGTGTACCGGGATATGAGGAAATAACATTACAGCCTGCCTCGTAAAGGCCTCGTGCAACGGCGGCATTACCAATCAGTAATTCCTTCATTATTATCTTTCCTTTCATATAGATAGGGTGCGACTTCCTTATTCCTATGCTGACAGATGAGGTGTTACCCCCAACGCACCGCAAATTATTTGGTTTCGTTTCTGAGGTCAAGCACTCTCTTCGCCTTACCCTGAAAACGCTCAAGCGATTTAGGCTGAACAAGAGTAATCTTTGCCTGAAGTCCGAGAACGCTCTTTATTCTCTCCTGAATTGTACGTGTAAGCTTTTCAAGCTCCCCGTAGCTTTCAAGAACGCTTGCATCAATAAGCTCAACCTTGATTTCAAGTGTATCCTTGTAATTATCCTCACGGCGAACAACAAGCTGATAGTGCGGACCAATTTTATCTACATTTATAAGAACGCTTTCAATCTGTGTCGGGAACACGTTTACACCCTTTATTATAAGCATATCATCAGTTCTGCCTTTTGTCTTTGACATTCTGACGTGCGTTCTGCCGCACTTGCACGGCTCATAATCAAGAGTTGTAATATCCCTCGTTCTGTAACGAAGCACAGGCATACCCTGTTTTGTAAGTGTTGTAACAACAAGCTCGCCCGTCTCACCTGTCTGAAGACGTTTTCCCGTGTCGGGGTCAACAATTTCAGGCAGGAAATGGTCCTCTGCAAAATGCATACCGCATCGCTCGAAACAGTCACCGCTTACACCGGGGCCGCCAAGCTCTGTCATACCATAGTTATCAGAAACATAAACGCCAAGATTTTTTTCAATAGCACTTCTCATTTCAGGTGTACATGGCTCACTTCCTAAAATACCAAGCCTTAATTTATAATCAGAAAGCGGATGCTCACCCTCTTTAACAGCTTCGCTGAGATATAGCGCATAAGACGGTGTTGCAACAAGTCCCGTAACGCCAAGGTCACGCATCAGCATAAGCTGCTTTTCCGTATTTCCCGACGATGCAGGGATAACCATTGCCCCAAGCTTTTCAAGTCCGTAGTGAAGACCGAGTGCGCCCGTAAAAAGTCCGTAGCCAAACGAAATCTGTATTATATCGTCACTCGTAACACCACCTGCCGCTGCAACACGGGCAACGCAGTCACTCCATACGTCAATATCATCTTTCGTATAAACGCCCACAGTCGGCTTTCCCGTAGTACCGCTCGATGCGTGAACACGTACGATATCCTTCTGAGGAACTGCAACCATTCCAAAAGGATAGTTGTCACGAAAATCTGCCTTTGTCGTAAACGGTATATACTCAATATCAGAAAGCGTTTTTATCTTACTTCCGTCGCCTACACCTGCGGCCGTCAGCTTTTCATTGTAAAAGCGTGTATTGTTGTAGCAGTACGCTACCATATATTTCAGTCTTTCAAGCTGAAGCCTCTCAATCTCTTTTCGAGGCATTGTTTCAATATCTTTCTGAAAAAAGTTCATATTTCCAACCCTCTTTTTTTCAATTTCTTCTATTGTACCACATATTTGCGCTTTTTCATAGTCTTTTTGATAAAATTTTTCGCTTTATTACTCTGCAGTGATAAAGCATAGGTATATTTTACCAAAGCAAAATTATTATGTCAATGAATTTATTTCAGATTTTTAGATATACTACAAAAAGATGAAATTTTTTCAAAAAAAGATTGACAAACCCCAAAAAACGTTGTATATTATATAGGTACTTCAAAACAAGTGAATATTGCCGAATTGTGTAAGGGTAGCACAGCAGACACTGACTCTGTTTGTCTGGGTTCGAATCCTAGTTCGGCAACCAAAAAAAGCTATCAGCAGTTTTACTGTTGGTAGTTTTTTTGCAGAACAGGATTCGAAAACTGAGAGAGAACTGAGCCTGAGCGCTGCCAGTGGCGGAAAAAGCGAGGGCGTAGGGTTGTGCAGCGGTCGACAGAGGACGAGGAAATTTATTTCCGAAGTAAAATGTCGGGCACCGCAAACGGAAACGCACAACAAGCGTACTGAAATTTCAGTACGCTTGTTATTTTATTAGTAGCTTAATCCATCGGGCAAAAATCGGTCTCCGCCCTCTCCAAAGCAGGTAACACCTGCCCCGTATCTGAACGTTCTTATTTTTCTGTGAAGCGTATCAACGCTTACAATATCAAAGCAATTCTGACTTACTGTGCCCGGAACTCTTGCAACTCTCGGGTCGCTGCAAACAATGGTAGCAGAGTTATTTAAAATATAAAGCACATTAATTCCTTTATGCACTTCGAAAATATCCTCGTGCAGATGTCCTAAAAGCCAGCATATAATGTGTGGCTTTTTTTCAAGCGATGCATAACGGGTAAAGTCTGCATCTATTTTAAGGTCAAAAAAGCTGTTTTCTGGATGCTTATGATTGAGGGTAAATGCAGTTGATTCGTTAAATGCAGCGCAAACATCCAAAAGCCACTCCACTGCATTTTCGTGAAACTTGGGTCTTCTGGTAATATGATGCATTGTAAAAATAACGCCCCAGTCTTTTTCTTCTTTATCATCAAACTGCAAGGCTTCGTTTACAATCCAGTCCATCTGTTCCTGAGATATGTAGAAAGATATACCACCGTGAAGTTTTACCGTGCCTTTTTCAGTAAGCACCGTCTTATCAGTGTCATTAATATCAACGGAAACAACTCTTATTTTTTTATCCTCGATATCGTAGTAATGCCATGTGGACTTTAAGCCATTTTTCTTTAATTGGCGTTTTATCTGGTGCTTTTCTTCAACGTGATTATATATAAGCTCGCCCCAGTCATCATCTGTAAACATATTTTCGGGAAGATTGTCCCAATCGTTTAAATCGTGATTTCCCTTTGCAAAGATAAAAGGAGCTTCGCATTTTTTTGCCTCGTCAAAAAATCGATTAGCCATACCAAGTGCTTCCTTTTTATCTACTAAATAAAAAGGTGTCAAAACATCACCTGCGTGAATAACTGCATCAAATTTTACGGGTGAATTGTTTGCAAATTCTATTGTGCGCTTTACATTGTCAAGCGACTCATCAGCTAAAATAAAATCCGAATGGCTATCAGCAAAATATATGAAATTCGCCGTTTTATACTGGTCAGTATCATAGCCTGTAAGCGGGTCTTTAAATCCGTTTTTGTAGTTATGTGTCTGCTTATTTTCTATAGCACCTGCACTGTATGGCAGAAAATTTCTCAACACACGCAAAGCCTCGTCTGCACATACTTTATCGTAGTTGTTGACATCGTCCATATAACTCATAATAAGCCCTCTCAATTTGTTATAATTTGTTTTAACCAGCAATTTTTATAACATAATAATAGCACCTAAAAAAAGCTTTGTCAACAAAAGTTGCAAAAAAGCCATCTATGAAAATTCATAGATGGCTTTTGTAACTTATAAAGGTTTGCGTTTTCAAGGGGATTGTTAAGGGGACTCCCTTAACATAAAATCCGTTAAAATAGAGGGCGTGTACCTCGATTTTAACACCTTGCAAGGGCTAGCGCAAAGCGGTGCGCGAGCGTAAGCCCTTTTTTTCGCAAGTGAACGTTTTGCTAAGCATAACTTCGCTTGCGAGAGGATGACGCAGTCATCCTCCTTTTACCAGCCCCAGTTGTCAACCTGCATATTGCCAAGACTTTCGTTATGCTCGGTAATCTGTTCATCAGGAACACCTGCTGCGTTAAGCTGCTGCTGCACAGTTCCTTCATCTCCACCGGGGATGCTTGCAGTTATAACATCAATCATTTCAAGAGCTAATGTTTCAATTTCAGGTTTGTTATAAATTTTCATTACTCATTACCTCCTTAATTCTTTGCTGCTTTGTCAAGAAGATTTGTAAAGAATTCCATACCGTCAATCATAAAGATTGCGTCTACAGAATTTATCTTCTTGTCGCCGTTAAGGTTACCATCGGCATCAACTGTACCATTATTAAATACAATACCAAACTTAACGTCGCCGCTTACCGTAACACCAAGGCTTTCGGGAACAATTGTTGATGAGTAGTAGCGGGCATCATCAGTTGCAAATACCCACTTCATCCTTGTAAGTCTGCCCTCGGGAAGTGTTGCCTTGATAGCTGCACCTGTGCGGCCATTTGTTCCGGGCTCTTCAGTAAATTCAACACCTGTAATCTTAAGGTTATTTTTTGCAAGGGTTTCGCTCGGAATTGCATCCTCATCCACAAGAGACTGAAGAACTGCGAGGTCTGCGTCTGTGCTTTCCATAAGCAATTCAATAAACCAGTTACCAAGCGTCTGTGCACCCTTTAAGTTAAAGTGTGTGCCATCGTACAGAGTAACATCAGTAAATCCTAAAGCTTCGATACCTGCCTGTGTTGAATGCATTTCGTCAAGAACATTCTGCACAATTCCAGAAAGTGATGTACCCTCAGAAATCGTCTGACCGTAATATTCTGTGATATATTCAAGATGCTTATTACGAAGGTCGATAAGAGGAACATCCTCTTCTGAAGCAACATCACGAAGAGTCTGAACGTAAGTTCTCTTGTTATTGTAAACTGAACTATCGTTAGGGAATGTTACAAGGATAGGTGTAACTCCTCTTTCCTTTGCTGCGTTAACAAATAACTTAAGATTTGCTTTATATGTTGTAATATTAGCACCCTTTACAATTCCGTTATATGTATCTGTTTTAACTTCCGCATCTGCTGCAGAGTTTTCACCATATCTATCAAGATTGGTTACATAACCCGAGTCATTATATCCAAGAGATATAATAAGGTAATCGTCATCATACATATTATATCTGTATGCCGGGAAAAGATCAGCATCGTTGTAGAAGGTATTGGTTGACATTCCTGATAATGCCCTGTTATCAACCTTGGCACCATCGAAGTACTTTCCTATACATTCGCCCCAACCCATATAACCTTTATAGTTCGGCCATTTACCCCAGTTAAACATAAGTGAGTCGCCTGCGGTGTAGATTGTTGGTTTAACCATATCTGCCTTCATAGATTCAGCAAGCACCTGAAGGTCAGCATTATCTGACTTGTAGATTTCTGTAGCAACCCATCTTGCAAGCACCTGAGCACCACGTTCGCTGAAGTGGTAAATGTCTGTACCATCGTCTGAAAGCGCACCGCTCGGATGTGTTGTATAGTCAATACCATAGTTTTCATCAATCTGGTATGTATACATTTCATCCATAACAAGCTCGGGAATCGATGTTCCTGTTTCTCCTGCATAAGCTCTAATCTCATCAATATAAGAAACATGCTTTGCTCTGAGGTCGATGCAAGCAATTTCATTTTGACTTGCAACCTCTTTCATCTTATCAACATAAGCGTTAATACCTGTTGATGCAGTTGACACGCCCCCACCTGAAACAGGGCTTGTGATGAACACGGGAACTGCATTCTTACCCTTGATGTCATCAATATATGTCTGAAGATATGTAGCATACTCATCCAAGGTAACTGCTGTAGAATATCCTGTGTTACTGTCGTTCGTACCAAAGGAGATAAGTACATAGTCGCCCTGAGAGAGCTTATCTAAAATGCCGTCATTGAAGAAACCAGCGCCCTCGTAGAAGCTCTTTGTGCTTTCTCCGCCGTCAGCTATGTTATAAAAATCGGTATTGGTGAAATAGTCATCAATATACATTCCCCAACCCTTTTGCGGGTACCAGCTATCTTCGTAATAGCACATATGTGAGTCGCCTGCGAGGAATACCTGCTTTTTACCACTCTTGCCTGCAACACCTACGCTGAATTCAATTGTCTTACCTCCTACAGTTGCAGTAAGCACTGCGGAAGTATTTTCATCACTTCTTACAACAACACCCTTGTTTGAGATAACATTGGGGTTTGAAGAAGACCATGTTACAGGGTAATCTGTGCCCTTAACTGTGATTGAATCTACAAGGTTAAGGTTTGAAATAACCGCTGCCTGGCTCTGACCATTTGAAATAGTTGTCCAGGTAAGCTTTGTCTCGATTGTATCTGTATCATACTTCATTACAATATCATCAATTGCAGGAAGATGTCCGTAGTAGGACTGATAACGCTGCGCTGTCAATCCTATTTTAGGGAATGAAGCACCTTGAGCATGCCCAGGAATCACAATCTCACTTGAGTAACCGACAACGGTGCTTCCTGATTTAACAGGGAAATAAATCGGGTAACCATCATAGTATACCTTAAATGTTCCATTATCAAAATCCATGTCGGTAAGAATATTGTGCCATACATTGTCCTGGATTGTTGTATAAGCGTTAAGATTTGCATCCTTATCAACTGCAGCAACGTATGACTCTGTATCTGCGGTTTTACCTATAAAAGTTGACGAACCACCGGTAGATACAGTCGCATCATCAGCACCTATGACGCTGAAAGCCGCGCCGTACGAGCATGATGATTGTCCAAATCTCAATTCAATATCACCAATATTGTAGCACAAAGCATCGGCGTTGTACAAATCACCATTACTTGGAAATGCAAAATTCATACTTGCAGCGTACCTTCCGATAATCCAATTATCTGACCTCTTTAGATTTTCAGGAGCAGGGAAATCAACTGTAGAATTTGCGGTAGGAGCCATCGGCTCGCCCGTCTCGGTATTAAAGAATGAGTAGCTGTCTCCAAGGTTATAAAGCGGCACTGAAACACCATCAACTGTTGCTGTACCGGTTGAAGATTTTGTTATAGTTCCATTTTCATCACAGGGGAAATACCACTTTCTTCTGCCCGGGTCATTTGTTCTATAACCTATAAGATAGTGCATGTATGAACCGTCTGACTGTAGAAAAGAATACTGCTTTACAGCAGCCTTTGTAGCAGCAGAGATCTGAACGAATGTGTTTGCTGCATCAATTTCATCTTTTTCTTCTGCAGTAACATGCATTGCAAGCTTTCCGCCGCTACGCATACCAAAAGCAATATTATTTGAATTGCTTGCAGTCGGGAAGCTTACAGTTTCGTAATAAACAGTGTATGTTGCACCACTATTTCTGTCAGTTCCTATGTAACCATCACCTAAACTTGAGTATGATGTACCGATAGTTTTGTCGTCAAAGTCTTGTTCATAGCAGATTTCACCAGTTATATCATCGATTGTGAGTGCACTCGATGTTGACGCAAGCACAGGCATCTGCAATGCTCCAACCGTGCTCATAATCAAGCACAGTACAAGCAATACCGACAAGTGTTTTTTTGTCATAAAATTCCCTCCTAAAAATAAATAATTTTATTCCTTTATATTTTAACATTTTCTTTCATTTTTGACTATTGGTAATTTAAACAATTTTTTCATAGTTTTTCGTCATATTGCACAAAATGGCACCATGCTTTGGTGCCATTTTTATCAATTAATCATTTCAAGAAATGTAGTTTCATCTATAACTTCTATACCAAGTGCATTAGCTTTATCAAGCTTGCTGCCTGCTTCCTCGCCCGCAAGAACAAAGTCCGTCTTTTTGCTTACTGATGAAGATGTTTTGCCGCCATTCGCTTCGATTATTTTCGTAGCTTCTCCCCTTGTAAGCGTGGGAAGTGTGCCCGTGAGCACAAACGTCTTTCCGTCAAACACCCCGCTTTGTGCTTTTTCAAGGCAATTAAAGTTAACGCCAGCTTCTCTCAGTTTTTGTACTATTTCCAAATTCTGAGACTGACTAAAAAATTGCACGATGCTTTTAGCAATAATTTCACCAATATCATTGAGTGCCGATAATTCCTCTTCGGTTGCATTGATAAGAGCGTCAAGCGTTTCAAAATGCATTGCAAGGATTTTCGCATTTCTTGCACCGACATTTCTTATTCCAAGCGCAAAAATAAGTCTTGAAAGGTCGTTCTGCTTTGATTTTTCGATAGCATCAATAAGCTTTTTAGCGCTCTTATCCCCCATTTTTTCAAGTGGGGCAAGCTGCTCGGCTTTGAGATTATATATATCTGCAGCAGATGAAATCAAATTGTTATCGAGCAGTCTGTTAACAACTGCGGGACCCATACCCTCAATATCCATTGCATCCCTTGATGCAAAGTGAATAATATTTCTCGAAAGCTGAGCAGGGCATTCACCGCCTGTGCAACGGATTGCCGCTTCCCCATCCTCACGGTAAACCTTTGCTCCACACACGGGACAGGTATCGGGCATTTGGTAAGGAACTTGTGCATCTGTACGCTTTTCCTTAACAACGCAAAGTACCTCGGGGATAATATCGCCCGCTTTTTGAACAATAACACTGTCGCCAATTCTAATGTCCTTTTCGTTTATATAATCTATGTTATGCAGCGTTGCTCGTGATACGGTTGTACCTGCAAGGCGAACACTTTCAAGCACTGCATTGGGTGTGAGCACACCCGTTCTGCCAACCTGAATAACAATGTCTATTAGCTTTGTTTCTTTTTTTTCGGGCGGATATTTGTACGCCACTGCCCATTTGGGACATTTAGCAGTTGAGCCAAGCCTTTCACGCTGCTCAAGCGAGTTAACCTTTACCACCGCTCCGTCAATGTCAAAACCAAGCGTATCACGCATTTCGCCGATACGTTCAATTTCCTCAAATGCTTCTTCAATTGTTTTAAACACCTTTTTTTGCGGTATGGTTTTAAATCCAAGCTCTGCAAGATAGTCAAGAGACTCCTTGTGAGTTTTTATTTCAACGCCCTCAAGCTGCTGAATGTTAAAAACGAATATATCAAGTCCACGCTCGGCACAAATTTTACTGTCAAGCTGACGAAGGCTCCCTGCCGCTGCATTGCGCGGGTTTTTAAAGGTCTTCTGCTCGTTTTCTTCTTGTATTCGATTAAGCCTTTCGAAGCTTTTATGCGGCATAAAAACTTCGCCACGCACTTCGATATAAGGTACGTGTTTGGAAAGCTTAAGCGGAATATTGCGGATAGTCTTAAGGTTTTCGGTAACATCCTCACCGGTTACACCGTCGCCACGTGTTGAGCCACGATAAAAGTATCCGTCTCGGTACTCAAGCGAAACGCTCAGCCCGTCTATTTTCAGTTCAGTAGTATACTCAACATCTTCCCCGAGAGCAGCCTCTGTCTTTTTTCCAAAATCAATTACACTTTCCCTATCAAAGACATCATTTAAACTTTGCATCTGCACGGCATGAGTAACTGTATCAAAGTAATCAAGCACCCTTCCCCCAACACGCTGAGTTGGAGAATCAGGTGTTATAAGAGACGGGTCTTCGCTTTCCATTCTCTTAAGCTCCTGCATCAAACTATCATACTCAAAGTCCGAGATTTCAGGCTCATCCATTGTATAATATAGATTACTATGATAATTTATTAAAGCGCGCAATTCATCAATTTTCATAAAACACCTACTTAAATTTAAAGGGATTGCAACGCAATCCCTTTATGTATATTTACGGAGTCCATTTTGTTCCGTCTGAGAAGACAACTTCCCTTACCTTAAGATTTGTTATGCTTACTGCAGAGCTGCCACTCTTAATAACCCATGCAACACGCTTTTTATCGCAAGGCGTCATTTCAAGATTATTTACAAAATAGGAGCCTGAATTTGTTTCAATAACATCTCCATTTTCATCGCAGATGTCAAAGTTAATTCTAAACGACTGAATTCTGCTGTTACTTACATTTCTATATTCAAATACAACAAGTGTTTTTCCGTCCTTTTCGCTAAACCAGGTATTGATAAATCCAAGCGGTGAATTTGCCGCCTCACGCCAAGCAGTTGTTATGCTTGAACGAAGGTAGTAAAGCATAGACACATACTCAGAATCGCTGCCCTCGATTTTTTCAATAGCATTCTGAACAATTCTGAATGCAAGCTCGTACTTTTTGTTTTCGAGAAGCTGTGTTGCACCCTCAGTTTCAGCATTACCAAACGCTGCATAAGCATAAACTGCTTCTTCTTCGGTTGCAAACCAACCCTCATCTTTATATTCGTTACGCTTGTTTTCGGGAATTTCCTTTGTTAAAATTTCAGTTCCGTTGTATGCGTAAGCAATCACTGTTTTGGAATTAGGATTAGTCTTTGTCCAACCTGCAGTTTCGTACTTACTTACTTCATCAAGTGAAACGCGGATGGACTCACCCTTTTCGTTGTAGAGAGTTACAGTTTGTCCGCTTGTATCTGCAACCACCCAGCCAAGTGCCTTATACATCTCAACCTGACTTGTGGGCACAGAAACTGTTGTTCCATCCGTATACTCAATAAGAGTCTTCTCATCCGTCGGTTCAGGAACTACAGTCGTCGGCGGTATTTCAGGCTCCGTTGTTACATCAGCAGGCGGAGTTATTTTTGTCTTTACGTCGGCAGGAAGGTCGTTATATAAATACCAACCAACCTTTTGATAAGCCTCAACCTCGTTATACGCAACCGTAAGGCTACGTTCATCAAGAGCATACATTGTTACAGGTTTTTGCGCATACCAACCCATACCAACAGCAGTATACTGCGGTGCGACAGTTTCATCAACCACAAGTGTGCGTCCATCGAGTGCATAAAGAGTTACATTTGCAGCCAGTGCACTTGTGCCAATCAAAAGTGAGCACACAATCGCTAAGGCTAATTTACAGTATTTATTCATACCCATCCCTTGCCTTTCTATACATAGTATGTTTACAGTCTAATTATATCGCAAATACGCCCTAAGGTCAACAACATTTTGCGTTATTTATTTGTTTGTTACTTTTTAATATCTTTAACAATTTTTTACTGGAAATATTTGCTATTATGTATATTGTCAAACCTTATTTTTTATGGTATTATAATAAAAAACAAAAATGGTGGTATGTGAATGAAAGCTTCAGACATCGAATTATTTTACAAATGTGTCGAGCAATTTGGGTTGCTCCCTGTGCTTGGATACATATTCTCTACGCTCAAGGTAAGTATTGCTCTTACTTCGCAAAGCTGCGATATACAGATAAAGGATATGGACCTTTCCGTAAGGTCATATAACGCTCTCATGGCGCACGGAGTTACCGACCTTGGAAAATTGGTTGACCTCATAAACTCCGGCGGTCTTAAGGAAGTTCGCAACTTAGGTGTAAAGAGTGTAAAGGAAATTCAGCTCAAAGCGATTGAATATAGCTACGAGGCACTTAACGAGCAGGATAAAAAGGATTTCCTCAAAAACCTTTTAGACGCAAACTGTGCTTAAGCCATCTTAAATTCCACGATATTTCCCTGGCGTTATGCCAACGTGCTTTTTAAACACACGAATAAAGTTTGCGTAATCTTCAAAGCCGCAAAGCAGTGCGGTTTCTGTTACGCTTTTACCGGAGGCAAGGAGTTTCTTTGCCTCCGTTATTCTTTTCGAAACTATGTATTTTGCCACAGTTGTTCCGCAATACTTGTTAAAAAGCCTGCAAAGCTGATTTACGGAAACATACGAATTTGCGGCAATCTTTTCAAGCGATAAGTCTGTATTAAAGTTAGTGTTAATATGGTCTATCGCTTTTTTTATTGCGTCGTTATCAATCCCTATTTCCTGGCTTTCGGAATGTTCTATGAACGCACTGTTTATAAGCACAAGTATTTCCGCTGCAATATTTGTTTTTATTATATCGTCGCCAAAACTTGACTCTTTTGAGAGCTTTCCAAAAAGCTCAAGAAGCTTTTTCTTAGATTCTTCATCAAGTAATATCTTGTTTGATATACCGTTACCCCTTGCATAAAAGCAGTAGGATAAATTTGTTTTAACCGTGGATTGCGAATACAAAAACTGCGGATGTACCTGCATAACAAAACGCCTGAAGCATTTGTCAGGGTCAAAGGTTATTTTATGTGCCTCAAACTGATTTATGATGAAAATATCGCCGTCATTCACATCATAAACCTTGTCGTTTATAAGAAAGCTCATTCCTCCGCTTACGCACAAAAGCACCTCACAACAATCGTGAATATGGATATTAAGGTCGGGGTTTTGTTTTTCAGAATAGTAAACCCCAAACGTCTTATTTTCATTTGCATAGGAAATAGCGTCAAAGCATTTATCAAACATACACCTCATAAATATCACCAAGTTAAGTATATCATTTATTTAGGAGTTTTGCAAACAAAAAAAGAAATCCGCCCAAGCGGATTTCTTTTTAATTATGCTTTTTTCTTTGATATTGACTTCATAACAAACAGGAATGCTAAAGTAATTACCACGCCTAACGCCAAAAGAATTGCCGCATTATGAACAAAGCCCGCAATGATGTACATTACAAACGAAATTACCGCAACGCTGATAGCATACGGAAGCTGTGTAGTTACGTGGTTGATATGGTTACACTCGCCGCCTGCAGATGACATAATCGTTGTATCTGAAATCGGTGAACAATGGTCGCCACAAACTGAACCTGCAAGGCATGCTGACATACCGATAACAAGCATTGCACTGCCCGGCTCAAAGATTGCAACAACAATCGGGATAAGGATACCAAATGTACCCCATGATGTACCCGTTGCAAATGAAAGGAAGCAAGCTACAAGGAAGATAATTGCAGGTAAAAATGCTGCAAGGCCTGAAGCCGCACCATTCACGATGTTAGCCACGAACACGTTTGCTCCGAGAAGACCTGTTATATTCTTAAGAGCTGTAGCAAAGGTAAGAATCAAGATAGCAGGAACCATTGCGATGAACCCCTTAGGAACACATTCCATAGCCTCTTTAAATGTGAAAACTCTACGAAGAAGCATATACACGAAAATTATCACAAGTGAAATAATGCCACCCCACGGAAGGCCAACAGTTGCATCTGTGTTAGCAAAACAATTAATAAATCCAAGGTCTGTGCCACCATCTGCTAAAATAATTTGCTTACCTACATATATGAGCGCAAACACACAAACGATTATAAGTGCAATAATCGGGAGAACAAGGTCAATTACCTTACCCTTTGATGAAGGCTGAACAGGCTGACTTTCAGCACGGTCGCCACAGGTGTAAAGATCGTCCTTTTCGATTGCGTTGTATTCGTGAAGTTTCATCGGACCGTAGTCAAATTTCATAAGAGTAATACCGATAACAAATACAAACGTTAAAAGTGAATAGAAGTTATAAGGAATTGCCTTGATAAAGAGAGCAAGTCCCTGACCGTCTGCTGCGTAAGAAGAAACTGCAGCAGCCCATGATGAAATGGGAGCTATCATACAAATAGGAGCAGCAGTAGCGTCGATTATGTATGATAGCTTAGCTCTTGAAACCTTATGCTGGTCTGCCACAGGACGCATTACCGAGCCAACTGTAAGGCAGTTAAAGTAGTCATCAATAAATATAAGAACACCAAGTACAAATGTTGCAAGAATTGCACCGATGCGTGATTTTATGTTCTTTTTAGCCCATGCACCGAAAGCAGCACTGCCGCCTGCTTTGTTAACAAGCGCAACGATAACGCCAAGAACAACTAAGAATATAAAAATACCTGCCGTATCTGCAACTGCAGCTACCATACCGCTGCTGAGAATATTATCCATTGCCTTTACAGGATGGAACGCTGTTGAGAAAAGACCGCCAACAACAATACCTATAAAAAGTGAAGAATAAACCTCTTTAGTGATAAGTGCAAGAACTATCGCAATGATAGGCGGTACAATTGCCCAAAAGCTTGCATAAAAAGGAATTTCACTCTTCTTTGTTTTCGCTGCAAGGTCAGCACGTGCCTGAAAAAGACCGTCTTCTGACGAGATATCGTCATTATAATGCTTATCAGCAAAGTATGATGAAGCATCATCATAATCGTTCAAATCGAGCACAACGTTCTCTTCGCCATCTGTGTATACGTAATGTGATTCGTCAGAAACAACTGCTTCAGTTGCATAAACAGAAGGCATCACACACATAAACACTACAACCAATGCACCGATAAGTGCAAGGCTTCTTTTGAATGTTTGTTTCATTTTAACCTCTCCTCATTTTTGTAAAAAATAATAACCGAAGGGGTCTCCAACGGTTATTAACTTCAGTATTAAGTTTAGCAGATATAAAAAATATTGTCAATACAACATTCGTCATTTTATTCCATTTTTTGCAATTTTTTGACAATTGCTGTTTTAACATGGAAATCTTCAATTTTTATTGCTTTGATAAATAAGCCCTCAATCTCAAGCTCAGTTCCCTCGTCGGGAAGTTTTTCAAGCGTATGGAAAATAAGACCATTTAAAGTATCATACTCTTCGCTCTGAATTGTTACTCCGAGTGCCTCGGATATATCATCAAGCGACGCACCACCGGCGATTTTCCATACATTCTCCTTAACCTGTTCAATGTAATCATCGCTTTCTTCAGGAACTGTATCGTCCTCAAGGTCGCCGACAAGCTCTTCTATAAGGTCCTTGATTGTTATGATGCCACTCATACCGCCGTGCTCGTCGAGCACTACTGCAAGGCCAACCTTATCCTTCTTCATATTCCTGAAAAGTGTATCTGCCTTAAGAGTTTCAGGAACAATATAAGGCGGGAAAACTGCGTTTTCCATTATACTTTCACGGGATTTGTCTTTCAGTCTGAAATATTTTTTTGTGTTAAGAACACCTACAATCTGGTCGGCGCTACCCTCGCACACTGGATAATATGTATATCCAGTGCCAGAAATCTGCTCGTCCCACTCTTCATCAGTATCTTCTGTGTCAAGCATCACAACATCTTTTCTGTGAGTAATGATTTCTTCAACCATAAGGTTGTCAAAATCAAAGACATTTTGAATAAATTCACGTTCTTCAAGATCAATTGTTCCCTTTTCGCTGCCCACATCAACCATCATACGAATTTCTTCCTCGCTGACCTCTTCCTCCTGAGCGTTGGGGTCAATGCCAAAAAGTCTGAGAATACCATTTGTTGACACAGTTAAAAGAGCAACAAGCGGTGCGCAAACCTTTGAGATAAAGCTTATAAGCCCTGACATACCAAGAGCAAGCTTTTCTGCATTA
The DNA here is from genome assembly GCA_045580605.1 of Clostridia bacterium. Taxonomy (GTDB): domain Bacteria; phylum Bacillota; class Clostridia; order UMGS1883; family UMGS1883; genus UMGS1883. The sequence goes on from JAZNOC010000061.1 coordinate 19,554, forward strand.
CGCATAGCAACCTGCTTCGGAACAAGTTCACCAAAAACAAGGGTAAAGTACGAAAGTATAATGGTTATAAGAATAACTGCTACAGAATCAAGCACATCTGCAGGCACTGTAATCCCCGTTTTGAGCACAAGGTCAACCAGCACTTCCGAAAAGTTTTCTGCAGCAAACGCACTGCCCAAAAATCCCGAAAGAGTTATTGCGACCTGAATTGTTGCCAAAAACTTTGCAGGCTGGCTTGTAAGTTTTGCAAGCCTTACTGCACGCTTATCTCCCTCTGATGCAAGCTTTGTAAGCTTTGCGTCGTTCATTGAAATAACTGCAATTTCCGCACATGCAAAAACTGCGTTTAACGCTATAAGAATAAGTTGTAATACAATCATTAGCACAATCGAATTGTCCATTATAATTTTAATCCTCCATTTTTTTAGACACAAAAAGGCAAAGCAAATAACGCCCTTTAAAGCGCAACTTGCCTTGCCAATATAAGTTCATTAATCAAAATAGTATTATCGTACGCACTGTCGCCGTCGTCCATCGCGAAGGTTTCACCACTTTCTATAATATGAGATGATTGTATCACATACCCCTCGCTTTGTCAATCCTTTATTTGATTTGTTCACAAAAGACCCATCCATCAAAATTCCCATAAGTGATTCAAACTTATCTTACTTTTTCTATTTGAAATCTTGAAAAAAATTAATTATTATTGTAAAATCTATACGAGGTGTTTTAATTGTTAATCGATTTTCATACACATATTTTTCCCGAAAAAATAGCATCAGGAGCGTTGGATGTTTTAAAAGCAGGCGTTCTCAAGCAGGAGAATAAGGTTGCAATCTCATTTTACGACGGCACAAAAAACGGGCTTCTTTCCTCTATGATGGAAAGCGGAGTTAACATCAGTGTTGCACTTCCTATTGCAACAAAGCCATCGCAGACCGAGTCAATTAACTCGTTTGCAAAGTCGGCATCGTGCGAAAAAATCATTTCCTTTGCATCATTGCATCCCGCAAATGAGAACACTGATACAATTCTTGAAAATATAAAAGAGGCAGGCTTTATCGGTATAAAATTGCATCCCGAATTTCAGCAGTACTATGTTGACAGCCCTGAAATTATTAAAATACTTAAAAAAGCGGAGGGGCTTAAGCTCTATACAGTTTTCCATGCAGGCAGCGATATCGGTCTTCCGCCCCCTGTTCATTCAACGCCCATGCATCTTAAAAACACACTTGAATATGTGAGCGGAAAATACATAATTGCAGCACATCTTGGTGGTTGGCGTATGTGGGATGATGTAGAAAAGCATCTTGTCGGCACACCTATTTATTTTGACACTGCCTTTATAAAGGACCATATTTCCAAAGAGCAGGCTCGTCGTATTATCAAAAATCACGGCAGCAGTAAAATTCTTTTCGGTAGCGACGGTCCGTGGGAAAGCCCAAAGGACACCCTCGCATTTCTGCAATCTCTTGATTTAAGTGCAAGCGAACTTAAGGATATTACATATAAAAACGCACAACAAATAATAAAAGGTTAGGGAGTCCCTAACCTTTTATTATTTAACGACAAATATAGACAAACTCTATCATATCATTTTTATTTATTTTATGCTCTGAACATCCGTGCATTGGGCTTTCACCGTTTACAGTGTAAATCCACCCCGAATCACCACAGTCAAATTCATACAGATTTGCTATACCTTTCACGTATACCGAGCGATATATCTTCGATTCTACGGCATCTAAGTGAATGTTGCTGTTGTTTAATTCTCGCTTTAACACATCAAACACCGAATCTCCTTCGTCAAATTCAATATCATTTTTCAGGAAAATAATGCCATCAGAAGGAACATATCCCATCTTTTCTTCGTCGAGCTTATCAATTTTGTCAAGCACGGCATCACATCTGACTACTAAACTGCAAGTGTAAGAAGGAGCAATCTCTTCCTGATGTTCCGGCTCTGTTTTTTCCTCTGTTTCGATAATAACAGACTCTTCCTCTTCAGGTGAAATTGGAGGACTTTCTTTCTGCACCTTTTTTTCTACAATTTCATTTTCGGGAGGGCTTTGAACAATTGCCTGCTTTATGCCTAACCCAAATATAAACAAAGCTAAAACCGCTAAAACTAAAAGCCCCGCTACAAGTATTCTTTTTCTCATTTATTGATCACTTCCGTAAAACGCATAATCATAGTTGCAACCTCTGCTCTTGTTGCATTATCCCCCGGGCAAATCATCTGTTCACCTTTTCCGTTAACAATACCACTCTGCACCATATATTCCATTGCATCTATCGCATAGGACGATATGCTTTCCGAATCATTAAATGAGTTTAGCTCTTTACCATCGTTTTCGACTTCACCGCCAAGCATTAACACATAGCGGTATAGTATTACTGCCAGCTGCTCTCTTGTAACATCTGTTTCAGGGGAAAATTCCAACTCACTGATTCCCATTATAATACCATTTGCAGCTGCCCATTTTACCCCTTCTGCATACCATGCATCAGGCGAAACATCGACAAAAGTAAGAACACTCTCATTTTCTGCAGGTGTAGCCAGGCGATAAAGCACTGTAACAAGCATTCCCCTTGTCATTTGTTTTTCAGGCTCAAATTTTTCTCCTGTTCCTGTAAATAATTTTTTATTGTAAACATAAGAAACGGCGTCATAATGCCAGTCATCCTTGGATATATCTGAGAAAACGGTTTCAACAGAAGATGTCTTCTCTTCTTCTTTTATTTCCTCCTTTATTTCCTCTTTTACTTTTTCTTCCTCATCTTCATCCTTTTTACTTATGCTTCCGCCTGAAGATCCTCCGTCTCCCGAAGCACTCAGGGAAAGCTCCACAACTTTTGCTGTGCGGCTTAATACGTCATCTGCCGTGATTTCAATTGTGCCTGCTTTGCCATAGTAACCGGCAGCCGACGCAGTATAATTATAGGTACCTTCGTTCAAATCAAATGTATTGCCACTGAGTGCCTCTGCATTATCAACAGTAACGGTTGCACCACTTGGAGACACTTTAAATACAACGGGGCAAAACTCTGCTCCGGCAACATTTGCTTCTTCCATAGGAGAATCTGAAAAATCATATATCCTCTCGTTTTCCTGCTTTAATAGCTGCCATGCCAAAAGACCACGAAATCCCTGCTCCGTCGCAAAAGCATTCGGGAAAACGGTCAAATCATCGTCAGCAGTCGAAAGGAGTCCGTCTATTAAGCTATTTTCCACCTTCACAACCTCTGATGAATCTATTCCTGATGCAGACAAAGCACACAGTGCAAGTCCGGTAGATGCCGCCTCATAGCTTTCATAGCCGTCAATTAAGCCATCCTCACGCTGCTCTCCTTTTAATATTTCGATTGCATCTTCTATTATAGAACTATGATCGCTATAATAAGGACTCAGCGCCATAATCATCGGTGCTAAAGCATCTGTCCCTTCCGTTACATCCATCCAAATATCTTTTTTTCCGATAGCCTCATTAACAAGCCACTGCAGCTGCTCATCAGTTGCGTAATCTTCTGCCTGTGTAAGCGCCAATATTACATATGGCAGTCTGAATACATTGGTAACTTCTTCATCCTGAGCATCAACCAAATCAGTTAGTCTTTCCACAAAATCAATTATCACAAAGTCTTTTGTGTACACATTTCGGGCATCGTAACCAAGGCTGCGAAGAGCTATAATTGTCTTTGCCAAATCACCCGGTCTTGTTGCATCGCTATAGGCATCTATAATAGCATCCCTCGCCTCAGCTTTTCTCTCTTCACTAAAGCAATTTTCACTTTCCGGGAATAGCTTTTCATACGAAATCATATCAGCAACAATCCATGGCAGGTTGCTTTCATCAAGACTGAAATCACTCTCCGAATAAGCCTTCGCAATATTGTGCATTATCTTAAATTCAGGCAACATTTTAGCTTTTATAATGCAAGAGGGCGCAATAATCGCAGTTACAGTTTTGTCATCTACAATCTTTGTCTTTTTTGCAGAGATAACATATGTACCTTCCGCATCAAACGAAATCGTAGCCTTGCCATCAATATCCGTTACAAAGCTACTCTCTTCGCCATTGATTGTAACTATAGCATCCTCACACGGAGAATAGATTGGATTCCATTGCTCATCATATCCATTAGCGTAAGACAACTGCAGTTCAACTGATTCACCAAGGAAAATTTCAGCGTTATTTAAATCGAAATAAGAATAGCTTTCAAACTCCTCATCGTTTTCATAAATGTACGCATCTATATAATCACCATTTTCAATAATATGGTCAAGCCCCATAACGCTTTCGCTACCGCTATTTACCTGATAACCAAAATTATAGCTTGTATCTCCCCAAAGAATATCTATTCCAAGCCCCCATTTTCCTTCGCTGGAGGCATATCCCGATTCTTCGCCGGGATAGCAATTCTCGTGTAGTAAGCGCAAAGCGTCATCTATAATGTATTCATTCTTTCCCTCTAAGGTTACAGGAACCTGGCACATTACATTTCCGTCTGCGTCTTCAACAATTTCCCCATACCTGCTTACGGTAACGTAAACTGTAATTTCTGCACTTGTTTCCTCAGCAAAGGCTGTCATTGTTCCCAACAGCAGCGTAAGCGTAAGCAACAGACACAAAATTTTTTTCTTCATCAAAATCATCCTTTTCGTAAAAAATTATATATAAAAAAGCTGTGGTAGTTAAAAAACTACCACAGCTGACTTTTCCTGTGATAAATCACAATTTGTGCACGCAAATAAAGCCGAAAAAAGCATTTTTGGGCACACAAAAAAATTACTCCCATACGGAATAATATCAAAGCAGGTCTTCCGACTCATATCATATAAAGCTATCCTTTGCATTTTTGTGTTCTGCCTTCTCAGTTTCCCAATGACCGGCTTTCACCAACGAATCACAAAAACATTCGATATATACGGCGACAGTTATCGTCACGGATTCTAACCGTGTTCCCTTTTCACCTGAGGTACCTACGCAGTACCACCGACACTCTGTGTGATAATATTTAATTACTTAGTATTTTATAATATTTAAATCAAAAAGTCAATCAATTATTTCTTTTTATTACTCCGCAAGCAATCTTTTCCCCTGAATTTCCACCAGGTTGTGTGGTAAAGTCGCTCCGCGATTTTCTCTTATTGATTTCCTTTTGCTGTTTTAATAGTGGATATCAGGATTTTTTTGATTTCGGGGAAATCCTCTGCCCTACATTGTATAAATTGATTGCATCCCAACCTTGTAGGGAACGGGCTTGCTCGTTCCACTTCGGCATTCTCCTCTTTCGGCTAAGCTTTCATATATATTATTTGATAACTCAGGTAGCTTTCCTGAAATCTCCGATGCTTCACCAATACATCTGTAGGGGTCGATGCCCACATCGACCCGAAAAAGCGGGCGGATGTGGGCATCCGCCCCTACGGTTGATTAATTTTGTGAGGTTTTCGGGAGGAGCAAGCCCCTCCCCTACGATTTGGTTATATATATTGTAGTGGACGGCGTCCTCGACGTCCCGCCTTGAATACAAAGGGACATTCTTGAATTGCCAGAAATTATTTCATTCAAAGAAAATCGCAGTGGCGATTTTCTACCACAATTACATATAACGTAATGAATAGTGAAGAATTGTGGAAAGAACAAATCATTTGGCTTGATCTTTATTTGACTTTATTGTTTTTTAGTGATGATATAAGCATTCTCAGGATAGCTCCACACTCACTGTTCATTTTTTTATATTTCTCTTCCTCTATGCAATCAACCTCAAAAAGCAATTCCAACCAATACTCTGTTTCATAGCACTCCTTTTGCGCAATCTCAAGCTTTGAAATAAAATCATTTGTGCTTTGAGCATATTGAGCCTCATAAATATTCGCACCTATTGAAGTTGCAGAACGCAAAAGTTGATTTGTTAAAACAGCCTCTTTGTGTTTTACTTTCATTTCCCGGCACAATAGAACAACGTTTTTTGCAAATTGCTTTGCTCTATCTCTCAATATACTATCCGCCATAAAAACTCACCTCGGTATTCATTATACATTATTATCTATGCCCTTTCAAGTGATATTCCGTCCTTGACGGAGCGATATTTTCACGTTAGTGAAAGTGATATTGAAACCTTTCGGTTTCAGTGGTATTTTATTCGCCTTTAACTGTGCACAGCACAATACCACTTGCATAGCAAATAAAACTGCGGGGCAATATAACTCGCCGCAGGCGAATAAAACTGAACAAAAAAAGAACAGGTATGACCTGTTCTTTTTTTGTCCCGGCGACGACCTACTCTCCCGGGCAGCTTCCCGCCAAGTACCATCAGCACTGCAGAGCTTAACTACCGTGTTCGGAATGGGAACGGGTGTGACCTCTGCGTCATAGTCACCGAATATTGTTGTGTTTGAAAGTGTTGTGCACTCTCAAAATTGAATAATGCTAACTCTGATTTAGAAACACTTGTTTCAAGAAATATTCATTTCAAATAACTCACTTTTAAAAAGCATTTCTGCTTTTAAGATCAAGCCCTCGGTCTATTAGTATCGCTCAGCTCAATACATTACTGCACTTACACCTGCGACCTATCAACCATGTAGTCTACATGGGACCTTACCACCTTAAAG
>JAZNOC010000062.1:0-21126 GCA_045580605.1 Clostridia bacterium
CGAGGACGACAAATTTAAAGGATAAAAATTTAACAAATTTAAGGCTTACGGGGGTTTGTCTCCCGTCGGCTAGAAGAAAGGTAAGATTTATTATGATGTTGTATCCCGAAATTTCAAAGCTTATGGAAGGAATGGATTCACGCTATTCCCTCGTTATCGTAACAGCTAAAAGAGCACGTCAGATAGCGGCAGAAACCAATGATGACAAAACCGTTCCCCGTGCAATAAATGAAATTGCAGAGAAAAAGGTTAACGTAATCCGCAAGCATACATCTAAAGAAGACTAAAGAAAATGATTGCACAGGTATATTTAAACACCGGCAATCTTAATATTGATAAACCCTTTGACTACCTTGTGCCCGAGGAGCTTTTCGAGCGAATGTGCGTAGGCGTAAGGGTGCGTGTGCCTTTTGGTGGCGGTAATTTGCCGATGGAGGGCTACGTTACACAGTTAAAGGATGAAAGTGATTTTGACGGACTTAAAAGCATAAAATCTATAATGGATAGCTTCCCCGTTCTTACAAAAACGGCAATTGAGCTTTGCTTTTTTATGCGTCAGCACTACTTTTGTACATTTGCTGAGGCAGCACGTGTTATGCTCCCGCCCGGAATCGGCATTAAAACGGAGGAGTGGATTTCGCTCTCTCACGGTTATATGTCGCTTGTTGAGAGCACTACGCCGCTGCAGCAAAGGCTCATTCAATTTTTGGTGCAAAACGACGGCTCTGCTGAAATACAGCAGATTAAAGACTTCATTGGCAAAAGTGCACGCTTTACCGTTAATTCACTTATTAAAAAGAAAATTTGCGAAAAAAGCTTTCGTGATAAACGCAAGGCTAACGACAAGTTTGTGAGGCTCGCTTATTACTGCGGCGATGCAGATGCCCAAATAACTGCAAAAGCTATTGAAAAAAGAGCTCCGCAGCAGGCGGCGGTGCTTCGCCTTCTTGCAAACGGGGAGGAGCTTTCCGTTCCCGATATAATAGCACTTGCAAAAACATCACGCAATGCAGTTGAATCGCTTTATGTTAAAGGGCTTGTCTCTTATCGTGAGGTTCCCGTTTTAAGAAACCCGCTTGGCGATAAAACGCAAAAAGAGGTTTCAGAGGTCAGCTTGACAGACGAGCAGATAAACGCCCTTAAAACCATACGTGAAAACAAGGGTAAGCCCTTTCTTATTCACGGAGTTACGGGCAGCGGAAAGACCGAGGTTTATATGAGGCTCGTTTCCGACGTAATCAAAGAGGGCAAGCAGGCAATTGTGCTTGTGCCCGAAATTTCGCTGACACCGCAGATGACATCACGCTTTTTTGATAGATTTGGCGAAACTGTTGCAATCATTCACAGTGCACTCTCTGTCGGAGAAAGGCTTGATGAGTGGAACCGCATCCGCCGTAAAGAAGCAAAGGTTGTTGTCGGAGCAAGGAGTGCAATTTTCGCACCGTGTGAAAGCGTTGGAATAATTATAATAGATGAGGAGCACGAGCAGACGTATAAGTCTGAATCGTCGCCCAGATATTTTGCAAGCGACATTGCAAAATTTATTGCCGAAAAGAATGGGTGCCCACTCATTTTTGCATCGGCAACACCATCGGTGGAAAGCTACTATAACGCTATGCAGGGTAAGTACACCCTTATAGAAATGCAAACCCGCTTTAATAACAGCGCTCTTCCGCCCGTGGAGATAATTGATATGCGAGAGGAGCTTCGTGAAGGTAACAGAAGCGTTCTCAGCCGAGCTTTAGCGGGCGAAATACAAAAAAACCTCGAAGCGGGTGAGCAGACGATACTTTTCCTTAACAGGCGTGGGTATTCTACCTTTGTTTCCTGCAGGGAATGTGGGTTTGTATTTTCGTGTCCGTCGTGCAGCGTTTCGCTCACCTATCACAAAAATGCCGACCATCTCACCTGCCACCACTGTGGTCATAGCGAGCGTATAACAAATACGTGCCCCAAATGCGGCAGTAGCAAGATAAAAGCTTTTGGAAGCGGCACACAAAAGGCGCAGGAGCAAATTCAGTCGATTTTTCCGACTGCACGCATTTTGCGTATGGATGCCGATACCACAAGCGGAAAGCGCGGGCATGAAAAGCTGCTCGACAAGTTCCTTGAGGAAAAGTACGACATTCTTATCGGCACGCAAATGGTGTCAAAAGGACTTGATTTTGAAAATGTAACGCTCGTCGGTGTTCTGGCGGCAGATGCGTCGCTTAATATTGACGATTTCCGTGCTCAGGAACGCACGTTTAATCTTATAACTCAGGTGTGCGGCAGAGCAGGACGTGGCGCAAAAAAAGGGCGTGGAATTATTCAGACATATATGCCTGAAAATAAAACGCTCAAAGTTTCGGCGGAGCAGGACTACAAGGCATTTTATAATGACGAGATTGAGTATCGACGCACTTTTATGTATCCGCCGTTTTGCGATATTGTAAATATAATCATAAGCTCGTCCGACGAAGAAGAGGCTATCGACATTTCATCACAGATTGTAATGAAGCTTCGCCTTGCACTTCGCTCATTTGAAGGCCTTTCAATCTACGGGCCGGGCAAGGCCCCGATTTACAAGCTTCAGAACAGATTTCGGCAGAGAATATGGATTAAATGCAATGCCGACGATGTTTTTATCGAAAATTTACGCAGTATTTTGCACGAAAAATACGGAAAAATAAAATCAGACTTGTCAATTTCGGCAAGTATTAACCCCTACAACTAAGGAGAATTACAATGGCTTTAAGAATAATAAGAGAAATCGGCGACGACTGTCTTAAAAAGGTGTGCCGACCTGTAGAAAAATTTGATGACAGACTGCATCTTCTTCTTGAAGATATGCATGATACACTCATAGACTCGGGCGGAGTGGGCCTTGCGGCACCGCAGATAGGTATACTTCGCAGAGTTGTGGTAATCGACCTTGGCGAAGAGGGTATCCTTGAGCTTATAAACCCCGAAATCATCAAAACAAAGGGCAGTGTTACAGGTCCTGAAGGGTGCCTCAGCGTACCCGGCAGAGTTGGTGAGGTTACTCGTCCGCAAAAAACTACCGTGCGTGCCTTTGACCGATTTGGTGAGGAGTTTGAGTTTACCGGTGAGGATTTGTATGCAAGATGTCTTTGCCACGAGTGCGACCATCTTGACGGAATACTCTATGTTGACAAGGTAATCAGATTTTTAGATGAGGAATAATAAGCTATGCGTATAATGTTTATGGGAACGCCCGAATTTGCGGCAGTTTCACTTAAAGCACTAGTTGAAAATAACAGAGAGGTTGTTTGTGTTATCACTCAGCCCGACAAACCCAAGGGACGTGGCTATGAGATGGCTATGCCCGAGGTTAAAGTATATGCACTCAGTAAGGGCATTGAGGTATATCAGCCTGAAACTCTTCGTGACGAGGCAATACTCCCCCTTCTTGAGAAGTACCGCCCTGATGTGATTGTGGTTGTGGCTTACGGAAAAATTCTTCCTGAATATATTCTTAATTTTCCGAAGTATGGCTGCATAAACATTCACGGCTCGCTTCTTCCTAAATACCGTGGTGCAGCACCTATTCAGCGTGCAGTTATGGACGGAGAAAAGGTAACGGGCGTTACAAGTATGTATATGGAAAAAGGGCTCGACACGGGCGATATGCTCATAAAGGACGAGGTCGAAATAACTCCCTTTATGACATCAGGTGAGCTTCACGATATCTTAGCCGAGATGGGCGGAAAGGTGCTTCTTGAGACACTTGACGCTCTTAAGGACGGCACCGTTACTCCCGAAAAGCAGGACGACTCACTCTCCTGCTACGCATCACAGCTTTCAAAGGCTGAGGGCGAGATTGACTGGTCAATGCAAAGCAAAGATATTATAAACAAGGTGCGTGCCTTTAATCCATGGCCTATGACCTACAGCTACCTTGATGGGAAACGCGTAGTTCTCGATATGGCGTATCCGTCAGAGCTTACGGGAAAAGAGGGCGAGGTTTTAAAGGTAGATAAAGACGGCATCGTTATAGGTTGTAAAGACACGAGTATTCTCATAAAAGATATAAAGGTAGAGGGCAAAAAGAAAATGTCCGTTGAAAACTACCTTCTTGGGCATACTATAGAAAAAGGAACAATTCTAGGAAACAGGTGATTTTATGTATGGATATTATTTTGGTGGAAGTGGCTACACGCTCGTTTTAATCACGGCACTGCTTTCAATTATTGCATCACTTAAGGTTAACTCTACATTTTCTAAGTATTCAAAAGTGCGTACTGCACGCAATCTTACGGCCGAGCAGGCGGCAAGAAGCATTTTGGACGCTAACGGACTGTACAATGTCCGTATTGAGAGCGTTTCGGGAAATCTCACTGACCATTATGACCCACGCACTAATGTTATCCGTCTTTCAGATTCTGTAAGGACATCGACATCTGTTGCGGCGGTAGGTGTTGCCGCACACGAGGCAGGCCACGCAGTTCAGCACGCAATTGGCTATGCACCAATCAAGCTTCGCAACACACTTGTTCCCGTTGCAAATATTGGCTCTATGGCAGGACCGTACCTTATTCTTATCGGGCTGCTTCTTTCAAGCTCATTCAGCAGTATTCTCCTTAATATAGGAATTTGGTTCTTCGCTGCGGCAGTTCTTTTTCAAATTGTTACACTTCCCGTCGAGTTCAATGCATCATCACGTGCAATAAAGGCTCTTGATGAGGGAATGTATCTTGAGGGAGACGAAATTCCCAAGGTTAAAAAGGTGCTCGGTGCGGCTGCAATGACATATGTTGCGGCGGCAGCAGTATCGGTTGCAAACCTCTTAAGATTTATCCTGCTTGCAGGCGGAAGAAGGCGTAACGACTGATGGCATCACTTTCAAAAGGGCGTGAGGCGGCACTTAAGGCCCTTGTTGCAGTTGAAAAGGACGGAGCGTACCTTAACATCGCTATGCGTGATATTTTGCAAAATTCCGATGATGTGCGTGATAATGCACTTTCGATGCAGCTTGCCTTTGGTGTTACCAAGAACAAACTTTATATCGACAATATAATTGAAAATATCTCCACCATTAAGCTTAAAAAGCTTTCTGTGTGGATACACAATATATTAAGGATAGGAATTTACTCAATTAAATTCCTTGACAGAATTCCCGTAAGCGCAACAGTAAGCGAATGTGTAAAGCTTAGCCGCCGCTACGGGCACAGTGCGTCTGCAGGATTTGTAAACGCAGTTTTGCGCAAAGCAAGCTCTTCGGGGGATTTTCTTCCCGAAGACAAGGAGAGCGCAAAGTATTATTCTATCCGCTACTCACTCCCCCTTTGGCTTGTCGAGCATTGGCTCAGCGAGGGCTACGGGGAGGACTTTTTCAAGGCTATGAACGAAACTCCGCCTACAACGGTGCGTCTTAACACACTAAAGACTAAAGTGCTTGGAGAAGATTATATTAAGGTTTCAGGCAGTGAAAACGCTTACTACTATACAGGAAGCGGCAGTGTTGAAAATACCTCAGAGTACAAAAACGGGCTTATAACCGTTCAGGACACGGCTTCGCAAAAAGCAATCGAGCTTCTTGATATAAAGGAAAATATGAGGGTACTTGACCTTTGCGCCGCTCCGGGCGGAAAAACAACCTATGTCGCACAACTGCTTTGCACTACGGGGAAGGTGATATCTTGCGACGTACATAATCACAAGCTCCCACTCATTGAGGCAAATGCCCAAAGACTTGGACTTGAGAACGTGAGCGTTGTTCAAAACGATGCCATCGAGCAAAAAAAAGATTTTGAAAATGCGTTTGACCGTGTTATTGCCGATGTTCCCTGCTCAGGGCTTGGCATCATAAGACGTAAGCCCGACATTAAGTGGACAAAAACCAAAGAGGAAATTAACTCGCTCATTCCCATTCAGCAAAAGATTTTGCATAACGCATCCTTGTATGTAAAAAAGGGCGGCAGGCTTTTGTATTCGACCTGCACCGTCAATCGAATGGAAAATGAGAACAATGTAGTGCATTTCCTTGAAAATCACAGTGATTTTGTCTTGGCGGAGGAATGTCTTCCATGTGGACTTCAGTTTACCCCGCACCTTTTCGGGACCGACGGCTTCTTTGTTGCCGTCTTTGAAAGGAAGTAAATTTATTGAATTTAGGCGACCTTACTTTAAACGAATTAAAAGAATATATCGCATCTATAGGTGAAAGTGCCTTTCGTGCAAAGCAGATTTTCAGCTGGGTACATTCGGGTATAGAAAATCCGGACGAGATGACCAACATATCCAAAGTCCTGCGTGAAATGCTTAATGAGGATTTCGAGATTTTCCTCCCCCAGATTCACCGAAAGCTCGTGTCAAAGGTGGATAACACAGTAAAATACCTTATGCGCCTTTCCGACGGCAACATAATCGAAACTGTTGTTATGCAATATCACCACGGCAGAAGCATCTGCGTGTCGAGTCAGGTCGGGTGCAGGATGGGTTGTAGCTTTTGTGCTTCTACCTTAGGCGGTCTTGTCAGAAATCTTTCACCCTTTGAAATTGAGGGGCAGATTATCCGTGCTCAAAAAGACCTTGGAGAAAGAATAAGTAACATCGTCATTATGGGCATTGGTGAGCCGCTTGATAACTACGATAATACACTTAAATTCATAAGAAACGTATCAGATGAAAATTCGCTTAATATAGGCGTGAGGCATATCACACTTTCGACCTGCGGTCTTCCCGACAAGATGCGAAAGCTTGCAGAAGAAGATTTGCAGATAAATCTTGCGGTTTCTCTGCACGCACCGACAGATACGCAAAGAAAAGCTATTATGCCCGTTGCAAACGCCTATTCTATGGCCGAGATTCTTTCGGCGTGCGATAATTACTACGAAAGAACTCACAGGCGTATCACCTTTGAATACGCACTTGTTAAGGATAAAAACTCATCAGTCAGTGATGCACTGACCCTTGCAAAGCTGCTTGAGGGCAAAAACTGCCACGTCAATCTTATTCCCGTAAATCCCGTAACGGAGCGTGGCAATGTAAGAACAAGCAGCAAGGAAACTATGGACTTTGTAAAAACACTTCAAAAGCACGGTGTAAATGCAACACTGCGCCGTGAGCTTGGCCCCGATATCAACGCATCGTGCGGCCAGCTGAGAAATAACGAAATTTAAGCCGAAAGGCACTACGGAGGTGGGGAAATTGCAATTTTTCTCATTATCAGATCGCGGAAAAAGAAGAACAAATAACGAAGACTTTGCCATTGCAGAAGCCTTTAAGGACTACATCATACTTATTCTTGCAGACGGTATGGGTGGTCATAGCGGCGGCGAGGTTGCAAGCGGATGTGGTGCAAAAACTGCACTTTCAAGCATCAAATCGAAGCTTAAAAACAATTCCGTTTCTCAGGAAATTCTTGATATTTTAAGCAAAGCGGTAAAACGTGCAAATCTTGAAATTCTTGCCGAGGCACAGACGAAGTCTTCACTCGAGGGTATGGGTACCACCATGGATGTGTGCGTTGTAAAAGGAGAAAGTGCCTATATAGCACACGTCGGGGACAGCCGTGTCTATAAAATAGGTGCTGATGAAAAGATAACGCAAATAACTCGCGACCACAGCCTTGTAGAATATATGCTAGAAAGCGGTGCTATAACTTACGAGGAGGCACAGCATCACCCTCAGAAAAACGTAATTACCCGAGCGCTTGGCACAAACAGTTCTATTGAGGTTGATACCTTTACAACTGACATAGCTGAGGGCGACAAGCTTCTTCTTTGCAGCGACGGTCTTACAAACATGGTTGAAGAGGTGCGCATTGCAAAAATAGTGTCATCACAAGAAAGTCTTGAACAAATAGCACACACCCTTGTTTCAGAGGCAAACACAAAGGGCGGCGTTGATAATATAACGGTAATCGTCGCCGGATAAATAGCCTATATTAGGGAGGTTTACTATGGATATGGATGGTAAAATTTTAGGTAACAGATATGAGCTTGTTTGCCGGGTAGGTCTTGGCGGCATGGCCATTGTATATAAAGCAAAAGACAGAATGCTTAACCGCTTTGTAGCTATAAAAATTCTGCGTGAGGAATTCAAGGAAAACGAGGAATTTATTCGTCGTTTTAATGTTGAATCTCAAGCGGCGGCAAGCCTTTCCCATCAAAACATCGTACAGATATACGATGTCGGCGAGGAGGACGGCCTCCAGTATATAGTTATGGAGCTTATTGAGGGTAATACACTCAAAAACTACATCAAGGAGTGTGGCGGTAAACTTTCATGGCGCGAAGCGGCAAACTTTACAATGCAAATCTGCCGTGCACTTGAGCACGCCCATTCAAAGCACGTCGTTCACCGTGATATTAAGCCGCAAAACATTATTATGACCGAGGGTAATAAGCTCAAGGTAGCAGATTTTGGCATAGCAAGAGCGGCAAGCAACACAACCACGGTAAATTCTATGAATACAGCTGTTGGCAGCGCACACTACCTTTCGCCCGAACAAGCTCGCGGCGGCTATACCGACAGCAGGAGCGATATATATTCACTCGGTGTTGTAATGTACGAGATGTTTACGGGCAGACTTCCTTTTGATGCCGACAGTGGCGTATCCGTAATTGCACAGCATCTACATGAAAACCCAGTCCCTCCGTGTCAGATTAACCCTGATATTCCCAGAGGGATTGAGGCAATTATCATGCGTGCTATGATGAAGGAGCAACGCCTGAGATACAAAAATGCATCGGATATGCTCGAGGATCTTATCCGTGTTTATCAGAATCCTTCCGTGAAGGTATCTTCCCTTCACGCATACCTTCCTGCCTCTGAGGGTGGAGTTAAGGTTACTCCCGAAAATAGTGGAAGTGAACTTCATCACCGTAGGAATAAATCAAAAAAGAAAAAGAAGAGAAGAATTCTTCCATTTTTAATAACATTTGCCACCGCATTTTTGATCTTTGCTTCTCTTATCATTTATTTATTGTTCTTTGGCACAGGCGAAGAGATTAAAGTACCGGACCTTGTCGGGTTGTCTTACGAGGAAGCAGCGAACGTTGCCAAAGAGGCAAGCAGCGGAAATGTTGTGTTCGAAATTATTAAAGAACGAGACGAACACAGCTCTGCGAAAAAAGGTACTATTATCAGTCAGGATCCCGAGGGTGGTAGATCCGTCAAAAGTTCTCGAGAAATAAAGGTTGTAATAAGCCTTGGTGAAGTTGCCCTCGTGCTTGATGATTACACCGGGGATGAGTACGTTACCGTTAAGAAAACGCTCTCCAACGCAGGCCTGAAGGTAATCAAAAAGGAGGTTCCCAATGACACCTATGAAGAGGGAATTATCGTAAAACAGTTCCCAGCAAAGGGAAGCCAGATGACAGAAGGCGACGAAGTAACGCTTGAGGTTTCGGTAGGCACCACAAATACAATTGTTCCTGACGTTGTGGGCAAAACTCTGGAGGAAGCAAAAAAAGAACTCGAGGAGTATGAGCTTACGTGGAATGAACCTATCTACGGGCAAGACTCAAAACACAGCAAGGGGCAGGTTTTCAAGCAAGGTGTATCACCAAATGTAACAGTGCCAACAGGCACTGCAATTGACCTGTATGTTGTCGGGGACAAGGATAATGATCCGTCGCAAAATGGTAGCAGCAACGAGGACAAAGATCCGCCACAAAATAATAACGACGATAAAAACCCCAAGAAAACATACAAGCTCACATTAGGAAATCTTCCCAAAGATAAGGATAAGGTAACTATACGTCTCGTTCTTGATGGTCAGCCTTTCTATCAAGGCGACTTTGATACCGCAACAGGAAAGGCTACTATTACCTTTGACATCACGAAAACACTCAGTCTTGATGTTTATTATGACAGTGTCTATATAACTACGAAAGAGGTTAAATATTGATTGATAAAAATTATGCCGATGGGGTAATCGTAAAAGGCATAGGCGGATTTTACTATATCTCGCACGACGGGCAAATTACCGAGTGCCACGCAAGAGGTAAATTCCGCAAAGCCGATATTTCCCCCATTGTAGGAGATAATGTAACAATACAAATAAACGAAGACAACACCGGCAGTATAGTAAAAATACACGAGCGGAAAAACTTTCTCATTAGGCCCGGTGTGGCAAATCTTGATGCTGTGGTAATTGTTTCGGCTGTTCGTAGCCCGATGCCCGACTTTTTCCTGATTGATAAGCTTCTTGTCTCGGCAGAGAGCAAAGGCATTGAGGGCGTGATATGCATTAATAAAACTGACCTTGTCGATGAAGATGAGGCGGACCGGTTTTCTGAGGTTTACGAAAAAGCAGGCTACAGGGTAGTAAGTGCAAGCGCCAAAACGGGCAAGGGCACCGAAGATATTCAAAGCATTATAAAGGACAAAACCGTTGCCTTTGCGGGTCTTTCGGGCGTTGGTAAGTCAAGCCTTATAAAGCGCATAACTGGGCTTGACCTGCAAACAGGTGGTGTCAGCAAAATCGAACGGGGAAAGCACACCACACGCCACGTTGAGCTGTTTCCATTTAACGACGGCTTTATTTTCGACACCCCAGGCTTCTCAAGGCTTGAAACAGATGAGCTTTATGCCTCGGATTTGTGGCAGTACTTCCCTGAAATGCGCTCACTTGAAGGGCAGTGCCGCTTCCGCACCTGCAGCCACAGAAGTGAGATTGGCTGCTCAGTCATCGAGGCTGTTAAACGAGGTCTGATTGCCCAAAGCAGATACGAAAGCTATACTACGCTTTTTAATACACTCAATGAAATAAAGGATTGGCAAAGAAAGGATATAAACGTATGATAAAAATTGCTCCGTCATTATTATCAGCAGATTTCAGCGACCTTAAAAATGAGGTTATTGCAATAGAAAAAGCAGGTGCAGATCTTCTGCACGTTGATGTTATGGATGGTAACTTTGTACCTAATTTAAGTCTTGGTCCCGTGGTGGTTCAGTCAATCCGTCCGCACACAAGGCTTTTCTTTGACTGTCATCTGATGGTACAAAACCCAGGGATCTTCATAGAACCATTTGTAAAAGCAGGTGCAGACCTTATAACCGTTCACGCAGAATGCGTGTCTGACCTTAAGGGCATGATAGATAAAATCCACTCCTATGGCATCAAGGCAGCAGTTGCAATAAATCCCGCAACAAGTGCAGATGCAGTAAAAGACATTCTCCCCTTTGCCGATATGATACTCGTAATGAGCGTAGTTCCCGGCTTTGGCGGTCAGAAGTTTATGGGCGAAGTGCTTGACAAAGTGCGTGCTATTCGTCAGATGCCTCACGGCAAAGATATAACCATCGAAATTGACGGAGGCATCAATAAGGAAACTGCGCCCCTTGCCATTGAGGCAGGCGTAGATATTCTTGTTGCAGGCAGTGCGGTTTTTATCAAAGACGCTTACAAAGAATCTATTGAGGCAATCAGACACAGTGCAGATAAAAATGAGTGATCATAAAGCAGTGGTAAGAAGCCGTTGCCTGTCTTTACGAAAAACACTCCCGCCCAAAAGTGCTGATATAATGGATTTTGAAAATATCAGGCAATTCGAAAGCGCAAAAACTGTATTTTGCTATGTTTCCGCAGGAAACGAGGTCGGCACCCACACCCTTATAAAGCAAATGCTTGAGCTTGGAAAAGAGGTTTTGGTACCTCTCTGCACTGACAAATGCGGAAGTATGGTCAGCGTAAAAATCAGCTCCCTTGACGATTTAATAGAGGGAATGTACGGCATTTACGAGCCGATTTCCCACACCCCGTTTGACAAAACTAAAATCGATGTTTCAATAGTGCCGGGAATTGTCTTTGATAAAGAGGGCTATCGCATCGGGTACGGCAAGGGGTATTACGACAGATTTCTTGCAGACATTTCACCCTTTAAGATAGGGCTTACGCACAGTGAGCTTTTCTTTGGCTCACTCCCGCACGATGAAAATGATATACAAATAGATATTGTAATTAAAAAATGACTGTGAAGAGTAATCTTCACAGTCATTTTTGTTGTTGTCATCGTAGTGGAGGGCTTGCTCCTCCCGCAATTTTTACATCTTATCAATTGCCTGCATAAGTGCCTTTGCCACCTGGTCAGGACAACTTGTTTTTCTCGGTCCGCACGTAATACCCTTAATTTTTGAGATTGCGTCCTCGGCCTTCATCCCCTTTAAAAGAGCCGTAATGCCCTTGAGGTTTCCATTGCAGCCACCCAGAATTTCGATATTTTTTATTATGTGATTTTCGTCAAGCTCAACTATTGTTTTGTATGAGCATACTCCTGCATTTGTATATTCTGTTACCATAGCTCTGCCCTTTATTTTTCTTGTGCGACCTTTTCGCCGTTTTCTGCCTTATCGTTTTCAATTCCGTCAACATAAACATTTACGATTGTGTTTTCAATGCCTGCATAAGACTCAACAGCGGTTTTAACAGCTTCTTGTATTTTAAGAGCCACATCGTTAATTTTCACGCCGAATTTAACAGTTACGTGCACCTCAATCACGGTACAGTCATCCCCTGACTCTACCTTGATGCCCTTTGTTGAAGCCTTTTTGCCAAGAAAATCTCCGAATGACGAGCCGCCACCAAGAGCGACAACACCCTCAACCTCTCTTGCAGAGATTGCACTGATTCTTACAATAACCTCTTCAGATATATTTATATTACCATTTTCAGTTGCGATGAATTCATCTGTCAAACCAATCATTCCTTTCTACATTGCACGTAGTGCAAATCTGTTTTCATATAGTATTATACCATAACCTGAAAAATAATCAAGTATTAACCTAATTCATTTCCATAATTTTTATTTTATCCTGCGAAATTCCGCTCTGCTCTGTTACAATTTCGGATATTTTGGCAGTATTTGCACCGTCTAATGCATCGGTTTTTACAACGACATTTGCCATATCGTTATTTATATAGCAGACAACGTCTTCAAAGCCTTTTGCACGCAGTAGGTTTTCGATGGCAGTTTCCGTTTCTGTGTTTTGTGCAAGTTTGAGCATTCCCTGCTGAGCTGCACTTTTAGCTTCGATATCAGCATTTTCGTTTTCTATAAGCGAATTAAAGGTTTCTATCGACTTACTGCGGCCTGCCTCACGGTCGATGCGTGCCTGCGTGAAAAAGTCGGTTTCCTCACCCGAGATCTCCCTCGAATCGACAAGCTGAGTCTCTCCAAGATACTTTTGCTGATTATCCACACTTTGCGGATTTCCCGTTTTTGCATTAAAATACCCTGCCGTACCCACAACTATCGCAAGTGCCGCAATAATCAACTGCTTTTTGCGTATAACCATCATCATAATTATTCCTTCCTTTCACAAACCACTATTTTATGCGGCGCAATGCCAAGCACTGTTTGTGTGCTTTTTATAAGTGCCTCTTTTACGCTACTTTTCCCTCCGCCGTCAGCCACAATTAAAACCCCTCGAATTCTGGGAGCTATCTCCTCGGAAACGAGTGCTTCCTCACCGCCTTGCTTATTTAGAATTACTGTCTTTTTCTGATTTCCGTCAGTGTCGCAGCTGTAGCTTTTTAAGCCCTCGTTATCCTTTACAATCATAACGCTGACCTCTCCTGCACCCTTTATCTCCGAAAGAATTTTAGAAAGCTCATCATCAATGCTTTGCGTAGCCACTTGCGGAATTTCGTTTTCCTGCGGGGTTTTCTTCACTGCGGAAAGCGTACTTCCGCCCACAACAAATAAAATCCCGACTGCTAATAATATATATATTACAGTATTTCCCGATTTATCCCTAAAAAATTTACTGATTATCTTCATTTACCGTTTTTATCCTTTCTCTCGGAACCTTAAGCTCCTTTGTTATATAAAGCACAGCTTTGCTCTCGTCGCCTCGCAAACGGATTGTAACCGAGGTGATATTTCCGTCGTTATCGGTTTCGACAAACGCTTTTGACCCGTGCACCATCTGTGCATTTATTTTTTCGTTTAGATTTTCTTTGTGCCTCATAATTACCTCCGCCCTGTAGGTCGCCTCGGCAGACGAAAAATCAATCTCCGTGCCTTCAGACTTGAAATTTAAATCCTTAATATTAAATGGAATAGGTGAAAGCACCGTGGCTACCATCATAAACCCTATTGCAAGCGATGCAAATTTTTTTATGCTTCCCTCGGGCATAAGCATCTGAGCCAGAGCACTAAGCGTCATAACACACCCCAGAGAAATTATATATTCTTTCATAAACTACCCTTTCCTACATCAGTGATGCAATCGCAATAACCATAATCACGCCCATACACGCAACAGACGAGAAAAGCATATCTATACACTCGCTCGTTTTTTTAAGCACGGTTGATACGCTGTTTTCCGATATAGGAGCGGCAACTGCCGCTGTTATCCTAAAAAGCATCGACACCACCCATATTTTAATCATCGGCACAACAAACATTGCAAATATCATAATCACCGCCGTTATACCCACAGCATTTTTCAAAAGAAGTGCCGATTGCATAACGCTTGACATTGCCTCCGATATTGAGCCGCCCACCACGGGCACGGCAGTTGTAACCACAAACCTGAGTCCCCTTGTCGCAAGATTGTCAAACGAGTTTGACGCAAAGTGCGACACCCCCAGAATTCCTACAAAAAAGGTCATTGAAAGTGCAAGCAGTGCTTTGTGGAGCTTTGCAAAGATTTCGGAAAATTCGTTCATCACTGCATTAGAGCTTATCCCGCACAAAAGCGACGTCGCACCACGCAGCAAACATAGTGGCGTTATAACATTTTTAATAAGCGATGAAAATGCGTTGCAGACAAAAAACACCACGGGGTGTGAAAAGCTTCCCACAACACCGCCGCCCGATATGTAAAGCATTGCCATTGCGGGCACAACCGACTGCAGCAGCACGCTTATATCGTGAAGCGTGCTAAGCACATACCCACACGTTTTTTCAAAAGCGGCAACTGTAATTGTTGCAAGGTAAACAAAGCAGGCAAAGTGCGTTGCCGTGCTTACGCCCTTTCTCTCAAAAGAGCTTTGCAGGTTATTTACTATTGCGCAAACTATTACAAGCGACGCAATGACTCCTATCATAGAGACACTTGCTTTAAGCTCGCCAAAAAAGAGGCCCGCAAGCTTGTTTATGAGGCTATCCGTTTCGGGCGAAAACTTGCCGTCAACGATGCTTTGTATTGATGCGTTAAAATCAAAATCCCCGAAAACCTGCTTTATGCTTTCGGCGGCAGTTTCGGTAAGAACTGGCTCTTTTATGTTTTCCATATCATTTAATTATCCCTATAATTCTGACAAATGCCTCACGTGCAATAGGAACTGTCAGTATGCATATTGCAACTTTGCCTGCCATTTCAACACGGCTTGCAAGAGCCTTTTCGTTTGCATCAATGCAAAGCTCGCTTCCTATTTGCGTTATGTAGGCAATCCCCGTTATCTTTAAAATAGGTGCAATAAACTCTGCCCCTGCTTCGCTGTACTGAGAAAGCTCTTTAACCGCTTCTATTACATCGGATGCGTAAGGCAAAACAAATGCAACAAGCACCACAGATGCAGCTATGCTTATTAGCTGACCGACCTCAGGTTTAATCTCTTTAACACACATCGCAAGGACCGATATGCATACTGCCAGCGCAGTTATTGTAACTATGTTCACAACCCAAACACCGACTTTACAGTTTCAAAAAGCTGACCTATTTTATTAACAAGCATAAAAAGCACAATTACAAGCCCTGCAATTGTCGTCATAAGCGCCTGTTCATCTCTGCCTGAACGCGAAAGCAGCTGATTTAAAACTGCTACAATTATTCCTATTCCCGCTATTTGGAAAATCAAATCAATATCTGCCTTGCCCTCCATGGCCGTTCCTCCCTTAAATAATCAATATAACAATGGCAATTCCCACAAGAAAACTGCCTCTGAGCATCAAATTTCCTTTTGTTTTTATACTTTGTACGTTTTCATCCAAATGCGACGAAAGCTCTGACGAAAGTGCCCGTATATTCATAATCTGCCCCTCAAAATCGGGTGCCGACAGACCTGCGGCGAAACGGTCAAGCGCATCCTTGTCCCTATCCGAGAGCGTTTGGCACATCGAGGTGGTTTTTTGCACCGCCCCCGTAGGCGACATACCCTCTTTTATAAGACTTGATGCCTGCTTGAAAACGCCCCCCGCCTTTAAAAAACATTCCTCAAGCGGAGCGTGGCTTGAACGGAGCACCCCCTCCATAAGCCTCAGCGAAGAAATAACTGACTCAAGCGTGTGCCGGCGACTGCACATCTGATTGTATTTGCCTGCACCTATAAGCACAGTTGCCGTAAAAAGCAAAAGTGCACCTGTGAATTTAAGCACGCTCAATCACCCTCCCGTCTGCAATTATTTTTTCCACTGTTGCGGGACCTTGCCTCCCGCTCAGCACAATTATTCTCTTAAAAACTCCGTTTTCAATGAGCGAGCCTATGTATTTTCTGCGACACACATCCTTTTCGGAATATCCGTGAACAGAGGTTATTATTTTTGCTCCGCAGTTTATAACCTGATAGATTGCCTTTTCCTCCTCGTAGCTACCCGTTTCATCGGTAATTATAACCTCGGGCGACATTGTCCTCAGCAGCATTTCAATCCCTACCCCTTTGGGAACACCGTCAAGCACGCAGGTGTATTTGCCAATATCGTTTTGGGAAGCACCGCCCACACAGGCGGCAATTTCCGAGCGTTCATCTGCAATACACACCCTGTATCTGTTACCTAAGTTTCTTGCTATATCACGAAGCACCGTCGTTTTTCCGCATCCGGGAGGCGAAATTATAAGAGTGTTAAAAAGCCTGCCACCGCACTCTATCGTATTTATAAATTTGTCCGATACGCCCTTTATTTCTCTTGCTATGCGTATACACACGGCGGAGATATCACCCATATATTTTACGCTCCCGTTTTCTACGGTTACGCTTCCGCACACACCGACTCTGTGTCCGCCCGCAAGCGTAAGATATCCACGCACGAGTGTTGGTTGTACGGCATAGATGCTTCCTCTGCACATATCGGCAATTATTTTAGAAAGCTGAGCCTTGGTTGCTTTAACTCCCGTGTCGCACAGGCGACCTTTTACCAAAACAGCGCACGAGCTTTCGGCAATAATGCGGATTTCCTGAATATCCTTTTCATTAAAAAACCTTATTGCTCCTGAAATTTCATCCGGTAGAAATTTAAGCACGCTTTCCAACATCATATTTATCCCCCTCGCCTTAATTAAGTATATTCGTACAGGCCTGTAAAATAACAAATTTTTCATTGATTTTTGTTTTGTTATGTGCTAGAATATATACGTGAAAGTTTGTGTATTAAGCCGATGGGATCTAAACCCCATAAGGTTTAACAGAAAGGGTGTATAAGTTGAATAAAACGACACTTCTTGTTATGGCAGCAGGCATGGGCAGCCGCTACGGCGGGCTCAAGCAGATAGATAAAATCGGTCCCAATGGCGAGGTTCTTCTCGACTTTTCAATTTACGATGCCGTTAAGGCAGGCTTTGATAAGGTCGTATTTATAATCCGCAAGGATATCGAAAAGGACTTCAGAGAAATCACAAAGCAAAGAATAGAAAAAATGGCGGATGTCGAATACGCTTTTCAGGAGCTTGACGTTCTCCCCACAGACTTTGAAGTGCCTGACGGAAGAACAAAGCCCTGGGGCACAGGCCACGCCGTTTACTCAGCAAAAGACAAGGTAAACACCCCCTTTGCTATAATTAATGCAGATGACTACTATGGCCACAAGTCGTATAAGATTATAAACGACCACCTCAAATCACAAAACGAAATGTGCATGGTAGCGTTTGAGCTTGGAAACACCCTTACAGATAATGGCACTGTTTCGCGTGGTGTTTGCGATGTTGATGGGGGTTATCTTAAAAAAGTTGTTGAACATACATCTATTGATAAAAACAGCGGTATCGCTCTTGATAAAAAAGTTTCTATGAATATGTGGGGGCTCAGGCCCGACATATTCGGTGAGATTGAAGAGCAGTTTATCTCTTTCCTTAAAAACCTCTCAAATCCGACGAAGGATGAGTTTTACATCCCCTACGTTATTGACAGCCTTATCTCAAACAAAGGAGAAAAGGTGAGCGTTCTTACAACCGACGAAAAGTGGTATGGCGTTACATATAAAGAGGACAGAGAAAGCGTTGCAAAAGCACTGCTTGATAAAATCAATGCCGGTTTGTATGAAAATCTTTAATGAGGTGAAAAAATGAGTTACACTATTAAAGAAATTATCTCAAAGTTTAGTATTGACACAGATATTGTTCCCTACGGCAACGGGCATATAAATGACACGTATCTTTGCGATGTTAATCCGGGCTACATTCTTCAGAGAATAAACATAAATGTTTTTAAAAATCCTGAAGAGGTGATGTCAAACATCATCCGTGTAACTCAGTTTTTAAGGGAAAAGATTGTTGAAAAAGGCGGTAATCCCCAGATTGAAACGATGAATGTTATCAAAACAAGAGATGGGGATGACTTCTACAAGGCTGACGATAACAACTACTTCAGAATGTATGACTATATAGAAAACACCGTTACCCACGAAACTGTTGAAAATCCAATACAGTTTTTTGAGGCAGGCAAGGCATTCGGTAAATTCCAGAGAATGCTCAACGACTTCCCCGCAGATGAGCTTTTTGAAACAATTGTTGACTTTCACAACACACCTGTGCGTGTAGCTCAGCTCGAAGAAGCGATTGAGAAGAACTATCAAAACAGACTTGCCGAGATTGGCGCAGAAATTGAAATTGCAAAAAAATACTCTAAGTACGCTCCGCTGATTGTTGACTCAATTGCAAGCGGAGAAATCCCTTTGAGAGTAACACATAACGACACAAAGCTTAACAACATTCTCTTTGATAAGGATACCGACGAGGCAGTTTGCGTTATTGACCTTGATACAGTTATGCAGGGCTCGCTTTTGTACGATTTCGGTGATGCACTTCGCTTTGGTGCATCAAGCGGCACTGAGGATGAAAAGGATCTTTCAAAAATCTGG
Source organism: Clostridia bacterium (assembly GCA_045580605.1). Lineage (GTDB taxonomy): Bacteria > Bacillota > Clostridia > UMGS1883 > UMGS1883 > UMGS1883. The sequence continues at coordinate 18,972 of JAZNOC010000062.1, forward strand.
TTTGACCTTGATAAGTTCGAACATTTTGCAAAAGGCTTCCTTGGTGAGATGAAAGACTCACTTACCCCCAAGGAAATTGAGCTTTTGGCTGAATCTGCACTTATTCTCACTTATGAGTGCGGAATCCGTTTCCTTGCAGACTACCTAAACGGAGACACTTACTTTAAAACCAAATATCCTACTCACAACCTTGACAGAGCAAGAACTCAGCTTAAGCTTGTTGTGGATATCGAAAGCAAGTTTGACGAAATGAAAAAGATCATAGCAAAATACATTTAACATAAGAGAATGTAAAAAAGGGGATGTGAAAAATCAGTTTTTTACATCCCCTTGATTAAACAGGAGCTATTTTTATGATAATTAAGATTAACACAGGCACACTTGCAGGGCTTGACGGCTCGAGGGTAATTGTTGAGGCGGATTTTTCAAACGGGCTTCCCTCGTTTGATGTTGTAGGCCTTCCCGACACGACAGTGCGTGAGGCTAAGGAAAGGGTGCGCTCCGCCATTCGCAACAGTGGGTTCGATTTCCCTGCAAAGAGGGGAATTATAAACCTTGCCCCTGCCGATTTAAAAAAAGAGGGGACGCAGTTTGACCTGCCGATTGCCATAGCAATACTTGTTTGCACAGGTCAGCTCAAGGCAAATACGGACGAATTTTCGTTTGTGGGTGAACTTGGTCTTTCAGGCGAGCTTAGAAGCGTAAACGGCGTGCTTTCCCTTACATCGTGCGCAATTGAAAATGGCATAAAAAAGATTTTTGTGCCTTTTGAAAATGCAGGCGAAGCATCTCTTGCAGGCGACATAGAGGTTTATGGTGCAAAGAGCCTTGCCGATGTGTATAAGCATCTTTTGGGCGAAAGCATAATAAGTCCTACCAAAACAGATATCAATCGACTTTTTCTTGAAAGCTGTAAATACAGTGTTGATTTTTCAGATGTCCGCGGTCAGGCAGCACTTCGCCGTGGCGTTGAAATAGGCGTTTCGGGCGGTCATAATATTCTTATGATTGGCACCCCCGGCAGCGGTAAATCAATGATAGCACAACGCATCCCGACCATACTTCCAGATATGACGCTTGATGAGGCGGTCGAAGTTACAAAAATATATTCCGTGGCAGGCGAACTTGAGGGTGGTCAGCACCTTATATCAAGCAGACCATTTCGCACACCGCATCACAGCGCAAGCTCCCCGAGCATAGTCGGCGGCGGTGCAAAGGCACGCCCAGGCGAAATAACGCTTGCACATAACGGCGTACTTTTCCTTGACGAGTTTCCCGAATATAAAAAGGATGTTATTGAGGCAATGCGTCAGCCTCTTGAGGACAAAAAAATTACCGTTTCACGTGCGGCGGCATCCTATACATATCCATGCAATACAATGCTTGTTGTGGCTCTTAACCCGTGCAAATGCGGTTATTATGGCGACGGAAGCGGAAGATGCCACTGTTCTGAGAGCGACGTTCGCAGATATCTCGGCAAGATAAGCGGGCCGATCTTAGACAGAATTGACATTCAGCTTGAGGCATCACCCGTAAGATATAATGAGCTTACCGGTTCCCGTGGCGAAAGCTCGGCAGAAACAAAAGAGCGTGTTAATAACGCACGCAGAATTCAAAAGCTACGCTATAAAAGCGACAGTATAACCTGCAACGCACAGCTTGGCGGTGAATTGATTGAAAAATACTGCGCAATCACCGAAGAAGAAAGCACTATGCTTAAGGATGCATTTAATAATATGGGGCTTACCGCCCGTGCATATTCACGAATTTTAAAGGTTGCACGCACCATTGCCGATATGGAAGGGCGAGATAGAATAACCACCTTTGACATTGCAGAGGCAATAGGTTACCGGAGTTTAGACAGAAAATATTTTAATTAAGAGGAATGCAAAAAGCACCGTTTTTAACGGTGCTTTTTTATAATCTCTGCTCCCAGGGGATAGGAAAAATTGTTCAGAACGGACAAACTGAGCCAAGAAGCCAAATTGGCTTCTTGGGTTACCCGAAGGCGTACGTCGTCAAAGCAAAGCAGACATCGCTTTTGTTTTGCTATAGTCGCAAAACCTACGCTCAAAGCATTGCTTTTCCTTTCCCCAAAAAGCAGGGTCTGCTTTTCGGGGTCCCCGAAAGTCGCAAGACTTTAAGGGGAAAAGGA
>JAZNOC010000063.1:0-11265 GCA_045580605.1 Clostridia bacterium
TTTGACAAAACCGGTCTTGTGTACGGCATTGGCCACGCTGTTTATACCTTGAGCGACCCGAGAGCAATTATGCTTCGTGAGGGTGCAGAAAAGCTCGCAAAGGAAAAAGGAATGGAAGACGAGCTTCATATGTACGATTTGGTTGCAAAACATACAATCGATTTGTTTGAGGAAGTTACGGGTAAGCAAAAAACGCTTGCAATCAACGTTGACTTTTATAGCGGCTTTATTTATAAAATGCTTGGCATTCCGTTTGATGTTTACACACCTATGTTTGCACTTGGCAGAATTGCGGGCTGGTGTGCACACAGGCTTGAGGAAATTACAGTTTCTGAAAAAATCATTCGTCCTGCGTACAAAAATGTATACAAACACAGAGATTTCATCGATATTGAAAATCGCTAATTTGGAGGTTTTATTATGGCAGAGGGTTACTCAAATTTTATTCATGACATCATTGATTCCGACCTTGCTGAAGGGCGCGAAGACCACGTTCACACACGTTTTCCTCCCGAGCCTAACGGATATCTTCATATAGGCAGTGCCAAAGCTATATGGATAAATCATAGCACAGCAAAAAAATATAACGGACTTTTCAATCTTCGTTATGACGATACCAATCCCACTAAAGAGGATAATGAGTTTGTGCAGGCTATTGAAGAGGACCTTCGCTGGCTTGGTGCATATCCTACAGGTGGAATATTCTACGGCAGTGATTACTTTGACAAGTGCTATGAGTTTGCCTGCAAGCTTATAAAAGACGGCAAGGCATTTGTTTGTGATCTTACTCAGGAAGAGATGGCAGAATATCGTGGCACTCTTACTGAGCCCGGCAAGGAAAGTCCATACCGAAACAGAAGTATTGAGGAAAACCTTGACCTCTTCGAGCGTATGAAAAACGGTGAGTTTGAAAACGGCGAGCGCACACTCAGAGCAAAGATAGATATGGCATCGCCCAATATGAATATGCGCGACCCCGTTATCTACCGTATACTCAAGATGGAGCATCACCGTCAGGGAAATAAGTGGTGCATTTATCCGATGTACGACTTTGCTCATCCCATTCAGGACGCACTTGAGGGCATTACTCACTCTCTCTGCTCTATTGAATTTGAAAACCACCGCCCGCTTTATAACTGGGTGGTTGACAATGTAGGCTTTGAGCATAACCCGCACCAATGGGAATTTGCCCGTCTTAATATGACCTATACGGTTATGAGCAAGCGTTATCTTCGCAAGCTCGTTGAAATGGGTTATGTTGACGGCTGGGACGACCCCCGTATGCCAACCCTTCAGGGTCTTCGCAGACGCGGCTATACCCCATCTGCAATATTTGATTTCATTGAACGCAGCGGTGTTGCAAAGGCAAATTCAATGGCTGATATCAGACTTCTTGAATACTGCATTTGTGAGGAGCTTAACGAAAATGCACAACGTCGCGTAGCTGTTATTGAACCGCTTAAGGTTACAATAACAAATCTTCCCGACGACCATATTGAGTATTTTGAGCTTCTCAATCATCCTAAGAAGGAAGAGCTTGGAGTGCGCTCTCTCCCCTTTACAAATACGCTTTACATCGAGCAAAGCGACTTTATGGAGGAACCTATTCCCGGCTTTAAGCGTCTTAAACCTGACGGCGAGGTTAGGCTTATGGGTGCATATATTATGAAGTGCAACGAGGTTGTTCATGACGAAGACGGAAACGTTATTGAGCTTAAATGCACAGTTGACATTGAGTCTCACAACGGCAATGCCGTAGACGGAAGAAAAGTAAAGGGTACAATTCACTGGCTCAGTGCTCCCACTGCAGTAGATTTTGAGGTTCGTGAATATGATAACATCTTCAACAAAGAAAATGTCGCCACTCTCTTAGAAGACGATAATTTCGACGAATTCATAAACTCCAACTCTATGACAGTTTATAAAAATTCAAAGGTTGAACCAAGCCTTAAGGATGCTCCTGTAGGCGAAAAATATCAGTTCGTGCGTATGGGTTACTTTACACGTGATTCCAAAAACACAAACGTATTTAACCGTACTGCACCGCTTAAAAGCTCATTCAAACCACAATAAAAATAAAGGCGTAATTGGGAATACCAATTACGCCTTTATTTTTATCTTGACCAATTCATATCATAATGATATAATTCACTTATATTCAAAGAAGGGTTATGAACAGCTATGAAAATACTTATTGCCGGTGTTGGAAAGGTTGGCTCAATCTTAGCCAAAAAGCTTTCCTCAGAGGGTTATGACCTTATTTTAATAGATACAAATAAACAAGTTCTTGAAACCTGTATGGAGCAGTACGATGTTATCAGTGTATGCGGAAACTGCGCAGTAAAGAGCACTCTGCTTGATGCAGATATAAAGGATGCAAACGTTCTTATTGCAATGACACACTCTGATGAGATAAACCTGCTTTGCTGTATGACGGCGCACAGACTTAATCCTAATATTCACACCATTGCACGCATACGCAATCCCGAGTATATGGATCAGGTATACGAGATGCGTGATGAGTTTGCTCTTTCACTTATCGTAAATCCCGAAAAGCAGGCTGCCGAGGAAATTGAAAGACTTCTTAAATATCCTGCATTTTTAAAGATTGATACATTTTCCAAGGGCCGTGCCGAAATTATTGAGCTTCGCGTAGATAAGGGCGGAAAGCTTGACAATATAATGCTCAGCAATATCCATTCAGTCATAAAGTGTAAGGTCTTAGTTTGCCTTGTTATGCGCGACGGAAAGCCCATTATGCCCAACGGCGATTTTGTTCTTCAGGCTAATGACAGAATATATGTAAGTGCCCCGTCCGACAATCTGACAACTCTTATCGATAATCTTGGTATTGTGCGTAAGAAAACAAAAAAGGCAATGCTTTGCGGTGCAAGCCGTACAAGCTACTATCTGGCACAGCAGCTTATTAAAAATTCGATAGATACAAAAATTATAGACATCAATAAGGAGCGTTGCGTACAACTGTCTCAGCTTCTTCCGCAGGCAGATGTTATTCACGGTGATGCAAGTGATTGCAACCTTCTTTTAGGCGAGGATATCTCAAAGTACGATGCGGTTGTGTCAACAACAGGTATGGATGAAATAAATATGGTCATTTCGCTTTATGCAACAGCCCATAGTGTACCTAAGGTGGTTACAAAGCTTGGTCGTGTTGGTGAATATGGCATCCTTGAATCACTTGATATCGGCAGCATCGTAAGTCCCAAAGAGCTTTGCTGTAATAACATAGTGCGTTATATCCGTGCCGTCAACAATCGAACAGGTGCCGCAAGCTCAGTTCACTTTATTGCTGACGGTAATGCAGAAGCGGTCGAATTCCGTGTTAAAGCAGACACTCTCAATTGCGGTGTTCCCCTTAAAGATATCAATCTTCGTAAGAATTTGCTTATTGCGTGCATTATAAGAAACCGACGCATAATTATCCCCGACGGTGAATCGTCTTATGAAAAAGGAGACACAATTATTGTCGTTAACAATATGGAAGATAAAATTTTCCAGCTAAATGATATTTTTGATAGAGATTAAAAGCTATGAACTATAAAACTATTGGTCGTATAATTTCACAAATTCTATATATTGAAGCAGTCCTTATGCTCCCCGCTGTGTTCATTGGGTTGCACGACAAAACACACAAAGCAAATAACGCGTTTATAGCAACAATACTCATTACCGTTTTGGCAGCTTCCGTGCTTTACATCTTGTGTTGCAAGGCAAACTCTAATCTCAGGGCCAAGGAAGGACTTTTCTGTGTTGGTATAGCGTGGATAGTAATGTCTGTATTCGGTTGTCTTCCGTTTTACCTTTCTGGCGAAATAAACGGGTTTGTCAACTCATTCTTTGAGATTGTTTCAGGCTTTACAACAACAGGTGCGTCGGTTGTCCCCGATGTTGAAAAGCTCAGCCGCAATATGCTTTACTGGCGCAGCTTCAGCCACTGGATTGGCGGTATGGGCGTTCTTGTGTTTCTTATGGCAATTGTACCATCGGCAAAAAAAGACGGCGGCAATACGCTCTTTTTGCTAAGAGCGGAAAGCCCCGGTCCCGAGGTCGGCAAAATTGTTCCTCACATGAAGCAAACGGCAAAAATACTTTACCTTATTTATATAGCTCTTACGCTTCTGAATATTGGATTTTTGCTTGCGGGCGGAATGAGTGTTTTTGACTCTTTCTGCACAGCATTCGGCACAGCAGGCACAGGCGGTTTTTCTACAAAAGCTGACAGTATAGCAAGCTACAGTCCTTATATTCAAAATGTATGTACTGTCTTTATGTTCCTGTTCGGCATAAACTTTAACTGTTTTTATCTCTTACTCTTGCGCCGCTTTAAATCGGTGTTCAAGAACGAAGAATTACGCCTGTATATACTTTTAGCCCTTGGTTCAACACTCGTTATAGCGTTCAATGTAAAAAATATGTTTTCCTCGTTTGGCGAGGCATTAAGGCACTCAGCATTTCAAGTTTCAAGCGTTATGACAACCACAGGCTTCTCCTCATGCGATTTTAACCTCTGGCCGTTCTTTTCGCAGACAATTTTACTTTGTTTAATGTTTGTGGGGGCCTGCGCAGGAAGTACAGGCGGAGGTATAAAGTGTTCACGAGTTTTGCTGCTCTTTAAGAGTCTTCGCAGGAATATACGCTGCAGCCTCTATCCCCGTAAGGTAGAGGCAGTGTTAACCGAAGGTCGTCCCGTTAACGAAAGCGTTTTAAAGGGCGTCTGTATGTATCTTGTTGCCTATGTGGGAATTGTTCTACTGAGCTTTATTATTATCTCAATCGATGGCTTCTCCATAACAACAAACATCTCATCTGTTTTGGCATGCTTTAATAATATTGGACCGGGGTTAGACAGCGTAGGCCCAATGGCAAACTACTCAATATATAGCCCGCTTTCAAAATTTGTTCTGATTTTTGATATGCTTGCAGGCAGGCTCGAAATTTTCCCGATTATAGCATTGTTTTCACGCCACACATGGAAATAAAGAGGATGACTATGTCATCCTCTCGCAAGCAAAGTTTTGCTATGCAAAACATTTACTTGCGAAAAAGGGCTTTCGCTCGCGCAACTCCCCGCGGTAGCCCTTGCAAGGTGTTAAAATCGAGGTACACGCCCTCGATTTTAACGAATTTTATTTTTAAGGGGATACCATCCTCTTAAAAAAATAAAATTACTATAAAATAAAAATAGGACAGAAGCGAATTTTTCGTTTCTGTCCTTTCTTTCATTCCGAATTCCGCATTTATTAAAACCTGAAGTCTCGTCTGTTAGAATTCACAATATCCTTTATATTCTCCTCGGCAATCTTCCTTACTTTTTCGTTCGGGATTTTGTCAAGCTCTTTTTCTATCAACTCAAGTCCAACCTTTTTCGTTTCGTCGGTTGCATAGTCCGTCATAAATTCAGTGAGCGTCATAAGTGCATTCGGATGGCAACAGTTAAGTATCTGCCCCGTTTTGCAAAGGCTCATAAATCTGTCGCCTGTTCTTCCCTCTCTGTAGCAAGCAGTACAAAATGACGGAATATATCCAAGCTCCATAAGCCACCTAACAACCTCATCAAGTGTTCTCTGGTCGGAAACGTCAAACTGCTCAGAATCGTGCGGGCGTTCCTCCTCAGTGTATCCGCCAACCGATGTTCTCGAAGCACCGCTTATCTGCGAAATACCAACGCTGAGAGCCTTTGCCCTTACCTCCTGAGATTCACGGGTGGAAATAATCATCCCCGTGTATGGAACTGCAATTCTTATGCAAGCAATTATCTTAAGGAAAATATCGTCCGAAATACCATTGTCAAAGGTGTCGGGGTCAATATCATCAGCACGCTTAAGTCTCGGCACACTGATTGTATGCGGTCCTACGCCATGCACTGCTTCAAGATGTTCTGCGTGCATTAAAAGGCCTGCAAATTCGTACTTGTAAAGCTCAAGGCCAAAGAGCACACCAAGTCCCACATCGTCAATTCCGCCCTGCATTGCACGGTCCATCGCCTCAGTATGATAGTCATAATCGTGCTTTGGTCCCGTCGGATGAAGCTTTAAATAGCTTTCCTTGTGATATGTTTCCTGAAACAAAATATATGTTCCAATTCCTGCTTCTTTGAGTTTACGATAATTTTCAACTGTAGTTGCCGCTATGTTTACATTTGCACGGCGAATTGCACCATTCTTGTGTTGAATAGAGTAAATCGTTTTTATTGATTCAAGAATATACTCAATCGGGTTGTTTACAGGGTCCTCACCCGATTCAATAGCAATTCTTTTATGCCCCATATCCTGAAGGGCAATAACCTCATTCTTTATCTCTTCCTGAGTAAGCTTTTTGCGGCATATATGCTTATTCTTCGCGTGGTACGGACAGTACACACAGCCGTTAACACAGTAGTTTGAAAGATAAAGCGGGGCAAACATTACAATACGGTTTCCGTAAAATGCAAGCTTTATCTCCTCTGCTAAGCGAAACATCTCCTCAACCTTTTCTGGAATATCGCAAGCCAGAAGCACCGATGCCTCTCTGTGCGTCAATCCCTCACAATGCACTCCGTTTTCTGTCTTTTTCGGTCTTGCCTTTTCAAGCAAGCTGTCAATAAGCTCTATATTATTTTTGTTTTCCTCAGCGTATTTAAGCGTTTCAAGAATTTCTTCGTTGTTTATAAATTCTTCCGCCTTCATTGATTTCACGTTATAACTTGCCACAATTCTCTACCCCATTCATACTAATTAAGTTACCTTATTTAGTATACCACTCTTTTTTCATTTTGTAAATAAAAAGCCCAAAAAGTTTCTTTTTTATTCACAAGAAACTATCTTGAGCCTTTTAATTATTCTAACCTCTGCAAATACATCTTGCGACACAGATTATTGCAACCAAAAGCATAACGACAAAAAATGTTGCCAGTCCAACAACAATGGAAAGTACCACAACCGGTGCTATTGCTGCAACTATAAGACCTACCGCTGCTGTAATTATTGCTCCGACAGTTGCCACCAGTAAAATAACCTTGTTACTGCAAAAGCACATACTTTCTCCGCTTAGTTTATCTAAAAAAGCGTAAATGGGCGAAAGAAATACCCCCGCAATACCTATTGCAAGATAAGCCCAGAATATAATTCCTGTAGCAACAAAACCAAGTGAATACAAAACGCCGAGTATAACGCCTGCAATTATTCCTATTATAACTGCCAGATACGCACATTCATTCCTACAACATGACATATATTTCACCTCCCTACAATGCCATTTTATGTAGAGAAGATGACTTTTGTTAAAAAGAACTCCGCTGCCTGATTTTTTAACCGTAATATTTTTCCTTTGCGTCTTTAAACAACTTTATTGCGTGCTCATAGTGATGCTTTCTCTCCTCAGTCATAAACCACCAAACTGTCATCATATATCCTCTGATTTGCTCATCGGGAGTATTTTCCTTAAAGTAGCGGAAAACATCATCAATGCTTATATCACACTTATTGTAAGGCGACATAATCGGAACATAAGTGTAACCATGTTCCAAAAGCGGAAGTGCCTTTTCCCTGAAAAGCACGAAAAACGGTTCTTCTTCAACATAGGTCAGGTTCATATCCTTATACGGAGGCTTGCTGTAGTAATCAATGTATTCCTGACGGGATGTGATTGGTGTCCAGTGCTCCTTATAAATTGCATTGTATGTTGCAGGCGAAACAATAGCCTCATCGGGAGCAATATTCTTCTCGTAAAGCTCTGTCTGATAGAAAAGCGGTTCAGGCCATACCCAAGCCTTTGCACCTGTTTCATTTACACAATCAATCAGATACTTTACATCGTGAATGTGCATCTCAGGCTTTCTCCAGCAAACAACACCCTTCAAAGACTTTGCGTGAGCCTCGTCCTCCTCGTCCATTCCGATATGAATAAACTCAGGATGCTCAAAAACCTCGTAAGCATCGTTTATAAGGTCCTTACACACTTTATAGTATATGGATGTTGATAGCATCCAGTTATATTCACCAAGCCAGTTATCATGCTGAGCGGAGAAGTTAAGCTTGGGAATAATCCTTATTCCCTTTGCTCTGCATCTCTCGATTTCTTCTTTAAGCTTTTCAAGAGACCACGCACCCTCCATTGTAATCTCAGGATGACTCGGAAAATCTATCGCACCGCCACAATCCAAAACAATTGTGTTTATGCCTGCATCTGCGCATTGGTCGAGAATGTCCTCCCAGGCACTCTGCTCAAATTTAAACGTGCCTGACTTTTCATCCTCGCCTCCTTGCCATATTCCAAGGTTAACAAGAAGACCCCATATTTTTTCTTTCATAATAACACTCCCTTTCATTTACATTTTACAATAACAAAATCATAAATAAAAGGGAGAAATTTGTTAACATTTAGTACTATTTTGCTTTTTTGTTTTGCTGGGTAATTCCCCAATATACTTTTTATAGACCTTTGTAAAGTAAGACGCTTCACCAAATCCGTACATTTTTGCTATTTCGTCAATCGTATAATCAGCATCAGTAAGCTTGGACTTTGCATGTCTGCATCTGAGTTCATTAACATAATGCACTATAGAGCAGCCCACCATTTCTTTAAACAAATGCGTTATATAATACTTGCTGTATCCCAAAACATCTGCCATTTTTGCAACATCAGTTTCTTCTTCAAAATGTTCGTTCAGGTAATCGATAATCCTTCTTACTACACTCAATTTTTTGTTTTTCTGCGAAAATTCATCGTTGCTAACATAGTCGATATGACTTCTCATCATCTCAACCATTATAGTTAAAACCTCTGCTTTGATTTGCTGCACGAAATGCTTCTCTTTTTCTTCGTGCTCCTTCGCTATTTTTTTAAAGCACTCAACTATGCGTTCATTATCAATCACTCTCTCAAATAAAACATTCTTAGCCGAAAGATTACAACCTCTCAAAAAATCTTCTTCTATAATTAAGCAGTGCGACTCTATCTCTTCATCAGCAATTATGTTGTGTAAGTGCGACGAATTCACAACTGCTATCTGCCCGCTTTTAATTTCGTAAGCCACATTTTCAAGAATTACTCTGCCTCTGCCCTTTGCAATATACAAAAGTTCAATGTTTTCGTGCCAGTTGACACAAATACCTTTTTCGTCTATTTTATTTATATGGAACACAAATGGTTTTTCACGCGAGAAATCCTTTTTGTTTTCGTAAATATACATATCAGCACCTTCTTTAGTTTACTTATACCATCCCGTTAAATCTGTGTCAACAATTTTTCTGTCATTTGCGACTTTTCCTTGACTGAAATATTTTTTTATGCTATTATATTTAAGGTGGTTTTTGTGATTAACAAATTTATGCAAGCTGCAATTGACGAGGCTATGATTGCCGAAAAAAACGGCGAAATGCCCGTTGGAGCCGTTGTTGTTAAGGACGGTAAAATCATTTCCACAGGGCACAATGTCCGAAATGAGCTTTCCGACCCTACCTTACATGCAGAAATTGTAGCTATCCGCAAAGCTTGCGAAAAACTTCACGATTGGCGGCTTACAGATTGCGATTTGTACGTTACCCTTGAGCCGTGCGTTATGTGCAGCGGTGCTATAATAAATTCTCGTATGCACAGCGTCTATTTTGGTGCGTACGACCCCGAATACGGCGGCGCAGGCGGAAGAATTGATTTGTTTTCCAAAAGCTATTTTGGAAGCAACACCACAGTCTACGGCGGAATTATGGAAGAGGAATGTACAAAGCTTCTAAAAGATTTCTTCCAAAAACTTCGCAATAAATAATATCTGGAGATGTACCCAAGTGGTTGAAGGGTCCGCACTCGAAATGCGGTAGGTCGGCAAAACCGGCGCCAGAGTTCAAATCTCTGCATCTCCGCCAAAAAGCGTGATGATAAAATCATCACGCTTTTTTATATTCCGGTGTTTCTGTTGGTGTAATTTAGTTTGTTAACACTCGCTTTAACATTCTTCTTACAACGCCTTTAAATAAGTTTCTATATAATCAAGCCTTTTGGCGTGATTTCTGTTGATATTCAAATAAACCATGTTTGCTACAATAAAAATAAATTTTTCCGCCGTACATTTTAGGAAAGCGCACCGAAGCGTCCTGCTCAGGATATAGTTTTATTGTAAGCACTCTGTCAAACCTTACATATGACACAAAGCTTATATAATGCTCCTTTGTCATTTCATGGTTAAATTCAATATAATAATCGTCCTCAATTTCAGAAACATTGATTGTGTGTTCATCGTCTGCCGAAGTTGCCTTTAAAACTTCAAGCTGTTTGCCGCAACACACAACCTGACTGTTGCCTGTTCCTTGCATAAAGCTCCCACAACTGGGGCAGACATAAAATTTTGTTCTTTTCATGTTATTAGCACTCTCCAAATTCTGCTCCAGGTCGCCTGACAAAATAGTCTTTTCGCTCACACCAAGAATATCAGCCAAAGCTGATACCGTTGATACATCAGGGAATCCGTGTCCCGTCTCCCATTTTGAAACTGTCTTTGGCACAATGCCCAATTTCTCGGCAACCTCTTTTTGTGTCATTCCTTTGGCTTTCCTCAAATTGCAAAGGAGTTTTCCATTTTTATTTAAATCCATTTTTCTTTACCTCCACAATTTAAGTATAAAGCAGTAATATGAATTAAGCAATCCACTATCCGTACATATTCTATATCAATAAAGCAAATTGGAATTTGTTTTATTGTTACCAAACAAAAGGTATTAAACGATATTTGACTTTTTGCTTATACTCACGATAGCCATCCAGTTCCTCTTCAAGAAATTCTTCTTCACTCTTAATTCTCATAGCGATGATAAAAGGGTAGCTAAGGAAAATCAAAAATGAATATATTGAACCCAATACAAGCGGTATAGAAAAAAACAAAAAGATTGTTGCACTATACATTGGATGTCTTACAATGCTGTATAATCCCGTATCGATTACTTTTTGCCCCTCTTGCACTTCAATAATGCGGCTGAGATATGCATTTTCTCTGATTACCTCTGCATAGAAAAGATACGCAAGCAAAAACACGGCTACTGCGCCAAACACTACACCTTTTGGCAAGGAATACCACTGAAATCGAACTCCTAGTCCGGCAACAATAAACCCTGCTAAAAACATAATTCCGCTCAAAATTACAACCAATTTCTGCTTTGACTGTTTTTCTTTTGCATTAAGTCGCTTTTTTAGTAATTCAGGATTCCTAAACATCATCACAATTCCTGCGAAAAACATAGGAACAAACAAAATCCCCATAAATAGCCAACCATTAAA
>JAZNOC010000064.1:0-19192 GCA_045580605.1 Clostridia bacterium
CATCATTCCATATACTGCTGAGGGATCTCTTGGCATTCCCGCGAGCTTTGGTGATGGGAACATCCACTCTGAGTCTATTGTTTCCTTATATTCCTTCAGGATGCTTACAAGGCTTTTAGGTAAGCATACATTTTATGCTTAACCTCAATTTGTTTATATAGGTGTTTATTCCATTGTGCCGACCATTTTATTTATTGTGCCATTGACAAAACTATTGATTTTACGTTAACAACACACGGTTAACAAACTATTTTGCTTTTTTATCGCAAGAGAAGAAACTTGACATCCTACAGGTTGTATGCTATAATTATAAATACAACAGAATGTTGTTGTACTATCTTACCTATGAGAGATTGATACGAATAAGCTTCACCTGTTCTCGAAGAAGTTTTTGAAGAACCCTCATACTATCCTACCTATGAGAGATTGATACTATCTGAGTAAGTACATTACGCATTTCCTTAATATCATTCTTTGTACTATCTTACCTACGAGAGATTGATACCAATACATAAGATGATAAATTTGTTCCAATTGTCTTTTGGTACTATCTTACCTATGAGAGATTGATACTTTTCTTGCTTTTGTTTTCTCCATTTTGTCCTCACCCACGTACTATCTACCTATGAGAAATTGATACCATCTCTCATAGGTAGTACATCACCTGTATACTTCACCTTCGTCTGGCAATTACTTTACAACTAAAAATTACAAACCCCTTGTTCAACGCTAAATCGAACAAGGGGTTTAATTATTGTCGGCTTTTATGTCTGTTTTCGACTGAGAATCTCGCGTATAAATAGCTCATTATCCCACCAAAATTCAATACCCCTTGCCAAAACTGACAAGGGGTATTATAAAATCAAATATTATGTTTTAATATCCGTGTGGTATTAAACTAATTCGATGATAGCCATTTCTGCACCGTCACCGCGTCTCGGACCGGCTTTTAATACTCTTGTATATCCACCGTTACGTTCTGCATATTTAGGAGCGATTTCTTCAAACAGCTTATAAACCACATCTTTTTTTGTTACGAAGGACAATGCCTGTCTTCTTGAATGAAGAGTGTTTGTCTTGCCCAAAGTAATCATTTTATCAGCTAAGCATCTTACTTCTTTCGCACGTGCAAGAGTTGTTTCAATCTTACCGTTTTCTAAAAGTGAAGTTACAAGACCTCTGAGCATAGCTTTTCTCTGGTCGGTAGGGCGACCCAATTTTCTTGTACCCGGCATCTTTTCTACCTCCTTTTTCTTAGTCTTCTCTCTCTGAGAAGCTTTGACCTAATGCATGCAACTTACCAATAACTTCCTCCAAAGACTTTCTACCGAGGTTTCTGACTTTAACCATGTCTTCTTCCGTTCTGTTAGTCAAGTCTTCAACAGTATTGATACCTGCACGTTTCAAGCAGTTATAAGAACGAACAGAAAGGTCGAGTTCTTCAATAGTCATCTCTAATACCTTTTCTTTAGTTCCTTCATTTTTCTCAACCATAATCTCAGCATTTTTAGCTTCTTCAGAGAGGTCAATGAACTGCATAAGATGTTCATTGATAATTCTCGCTGCTAAGCTTACAGCTTCATTAGGAGATATTGATCCGTTTGTCCAAACCTCAAGTGTGAGCTTGTCATAGTCTGTAATCTGACCTACACGAGTGTTTTCAACAGAATAGTTAACTCTGTGAACAGGTGTGTAGATAGAGTCTACAGGGATAACTCCTATAATATTCTGGTTAATCTGCTTATTTCTTTCAGCAGAAACATATCCTCTGCCTTTGCTGAAAGTAATTTCCATATAAAGTTTAGCATCTTTATTAAGAGTTGCAATATGAAGCTCTGGATTGAAAATTTCAATATCCGAGTCGAGTTTAATGTCTCCGGCAGTAATTTCGCCTTCTCCTTCAAACTCAACATACACAACCTTAGGTGTGTCACAATGGAGCTTAACTGCAATCTGTTTTATATTAAGAATGATTTCTGTAACGTCTTCCTTAACTCCGGGAATTGTTGAAAATTCATGGAGCACACCGTCAATTTTGACAGATGTTGCTGCTGCACCGGGAAGAGATGACAAAAGCATTCTACGCAGTGAATTGCCAAGCGTTGTACCGTATCCGCGTTCTAAGGGCTCCGCTACAAACTTGCCGTAGGTTCCTTCCTGATTGAGCTCAACGCACTCAACATTAGGTTTTTCAATCATACTAAAACCTCCCTCTCTATTTTAGTTTAGTTTGTGCTTTGCATCTTAAGCACAAATTTTATCTTTTGCCGAGGGTAACCTGATTGCAAGTATCCGATAAAAATACCTATTATTTTGAATACAACTCGACAATAAGGTGTTCCTCAAGTTCGAGATCGATATCGTCTCTCTGAACAGCTGCAATAACTTTACCTTCATGACCTGCAGCATTTAAATCCAACCACTTCGGAATAACCTTACCTTCGTTAGCTTCAAAGATTGCCTTGAATTTCTCGGAACCTCTGCTCTTTTCTTTTACAGAAATAACATCACCAATCTCAATGAGATATGAAGGGATGTCAACTTTTTTGCCATTTACTTCAAAATGACCGTGAGTTACAAGCTGTCTTGCCTCTGCTCTTGACATAGCAAAACCAAGTCTGTAAACTACGTTGTCTAATCTGCTCTCTAAGATAGCAAGCAAGTTTTCACCTGTGATACCTTTTCTCTTAGAAGCCATTTCGAAATATTTAGCGAACTGCGACTCCAATACGCCGTAGTATCTTCTTGCCTTCTGTTTTTCTCTTAACTGTAATCCGTATTCAGATAACTTTTTTCTACCCTGACCGTGTTGTCCCGGAGCATAAGCTCTTTTCTTAACTCCGCATTTGTCTGTGTAGCATCTTTCGCCCTTTAAGAAAAGCTGTTTTCCTTCTCTTCGGCAAAGTCTGCATACCGCACCTGTATAACGTGCCATTTCGAAACTACACCTCCTTGTTATTTTAAACAAACATATACTTTTGTATCTGTCATAAATCAGACTCTTCTTCTTTTCGGCGGTCTGCAACCGTTGTGAGGAATAGGAGTAACATCCTTAATCATATTAACCTCAAGACCTGCTGCCTGAAGTGCTCTGATCGCAGCTTCACGACCTGCGCCAGGACCTTTTACGTAAACCTCAACTGTTTTAAGACCATGCTCTTTTGCTGCGTTTGCTGCTGTCTCTGCAGCCATCTGAGCAGCAAAAGGAGTGCTCTTTCTTGAACCTCTGAAACCAAGTGCACCTGCTGATGCAGCACTGATTGCATTACCTGCGAGGTCAGTTACTGTAATAATTGTATTATTAAAGGTGGAATGAATATGCACTGCTCCACGCTCAATATTTTTCTTGACTCTTCGGCGAGTACTTCTTCTCGCTACCTTAGCCATCTAAACTCCTCCTTTCGCATATAAATGCAGAATGTAAGCTTAATTACTTTTTCTTATTGGCAATAGTCCTCTTAGGACCTTTTCTTGTTCTTGCGTTAGTCTTTGTTTTCTGACCTCTTACCGGCAGACCTTTTCTATGTCTGATACCTCTGTAGCAACCGATTTCCATAAGTCTCTTGATATCAAGAGCAACATTACGTCTTAAGTCACCTTCAACGGTATATTCTCTGTCGATAATTTCTCTTAATTTCTGAACTTCAGCCTCTGTTAAATCCTTAACTCTCGTGTCCGGATTGACTCCTGCTTCGGCCAATATCTTTTTAGAGCTCGGAAGACCTATACCGAAAACATAGGTAAGTCCTACCTCGACTCTTTTTTCTCTAGGTAAGTCAACACCTGCAATTCTTGCCATATAACCTTGCACCTCCTATACAGTTTATCATCTCATTTTCACACGTTGACGCTATATGCGCGTCTATTTATAGAGTTAACCCGCAGGTCACGAAAATTCGTGCAGCCGCCCTACGGGAGCTAAACGTTAGTTGGGAGATAGCGCTTTAAAAGCGCCACTCCTTAATGTAGCCTAAGCTACACAAACGTCTGATAATCAGCCCTGTCTCTGCTTATGCTTGGGGTTTTCACAGATTATCATAACTTTACCTTTACGTTTTATAATTTTACATTTTTCACAAATCGGTTTGACTGACGGTCTTACCTTCATATCCGGAATACCTCCTTTTGTGTTAATTCCTTAAGCTGAGCAAAAGGAACGTAAATCTACTTAAATTTATTTTGCACGCCAAGTTATTCTGCCCTTTGTTAAATCATAAGGCGATAACTCAACTGTAACTTTATCTCCCGGTAAAATCTTGATGAAATTCATTCTGAGTTTACCTGAGATATGCGCCAGAATCTGATGTCCGTTTTCAAGCTCCACCTGGAACATCGCATTTGGAAGTGCTTCCAAAACTGTTCCTTCAAGCTCTAAAACTCCTTCTTTTGCCATATGGTTTCCTCCTATTCGTTTTCTATCTCTGCCAATATCCTTTTTAGATCAGTATTGGTAACTTTTTCATTGTTAGCAAGCTTTTTTGAAATAAGCTGCGCTTTGATAATTGTTTTTTTAAGATGTTTCATCTTCTTTTTCTTCGGTTTTTCCACCCCACGCAAAGCCCCGTCTGCGAGAAGTACATAACTACTATCCAAAACCTCTAAAACTATAAAAAACTTATCTTTGTCCCTGCCTGCCTTAGAATATACTATATCACCGGCACTAAGTTCCAAAATATCATCACCTCAAAAACATTCAGCATATGGTAAGCAACTCCGGCCCGTTTGCTGTTATGAGCACTGTATGCTCATAGTGAGCTGAAAGCTTTCCATCTGCGGTTACCACTGTCCAGTTGTCGGACAGAGTATCAACATCATAAGTTCCCATATTTACCATTGGCTCAATAGCAAGTGTCATTCCGGGAAGAAGTCTGACTCCTCTGCCTGCAGTACCGAAATTAGGCACCTCAGGATCTTCGTGAAGAGCACTTCCTACACCATGACCAACAAGCTTTCTGACAACTGAGAAGCCGTTTTCTTCAACATAGCTCTGAATGGCTGCGCCGATATCTAACAGTCTGTTATCAGTAGTCGCTTTTGAAAGACCTCTGTAGAAGCTTTCCTTTGTGACATCTATGAGCCTTTGAGCCTCATCGGATATAGTCCCTACGGCAAAAGTCTTAGCGCTGTCACCGTGAAATCCCTGGTAAAGCACTCCAATATCAATACTTACTATATCTCCATCAGAAAGAATCTGCTTTTTGCTTGGGATTCCGTGCACCACCTGTTCATTTACAGAAGTGCATATATTTGCAGGATATCCGTTATAGTTCTTAAAAGAACATAAGGCATTGTTACTTTTTATGAATTTCTTGGCAATACTGTCAAGCTCGTACGTGGAAATCCCAGGCTTAATATGTTCCTCTAAAGCGAGGAATGTTTCAGCAAGGATTTTACCTGCCGCACGCATTTTATCAATTTCCTGTCGAGACTTTATCTTTATCATGCTATTGCCTCTAAATTGTTGCCGCATCTATTGCAAGCTTCGTTGTTGTCTTTACGTCACCCTCGCCTGAAATACTCTTGAGCTTACCCTGTTTTTCGTAAAACTCAATCAAAGGCTCTGTCTGACTGTGATAAACTGAAAGTCTGTTTAAGATAACCTCTTCGTTATCATCATCACGGATTATGAGCTTATCGCCA
The DNA here is from genome assembly GCA_045580605.1 of Clostridia bacterium. Taxonomy (GTDB): domain Bacteria; phylum Bacillota; class Clostridia; order UMGS1883; family UMGS1883; genus UMGS1883. The sequence continues at coordinate 5,641 of JAZNOC010000064.1, forward strand.
CACACTCCGCAAATACCTTCAGTTTCAGGCGGATTAAACTTAACATGGTAAGCAGCTCCGCATTTTAAACAAACTCTTCTGCCTGATAATCTTTCAACGATTACTTCGTCTGCAAGCTCGATATTTAAAACTCTGTCAACCTCTATACCCTTTAAGGCCATAATTTCAGCCTGAGAAATTGTACGCGGGAACCCGTCTAAAATATAACCTGACTTACAGTCATCGGCACTCAGTCGTTCTTCAACAAGACTTACAACAGTTTCGTCAGGAACAAGCTCCCCCTTGTCGATATAACCTTTAGCTATTATACCGACAGGAGTGCCCTCCTTAACTGCAGCTCTTATGATATTCCCCGTCGAAATAGCAGGAACTGAAAGCGCAACAGCAAGCTCTGCAGCTTGTGTGCCTTTTCCTGCCCCCGGGGGCCCCAATAAAACAAGTTTCATAAAAAATTACTCCCGTGATTATTCTAAAAATCCTTTATAATGTCTCATTAACATCTGTGATTCAATCTGCTTAACTGTTTCAAGTGCAACACCAACAACGATGAGCAAGCTTGTTCCGCCGATTGAAACACCCTGAATTCCCGTAAAGTTAAGGAGAATCGGGAAAATTGCAATAAGTGCTAAGAAAAGTGCTCCGAAGAGAGTAATCTTAGATACTATTCTTGCAACATAGTCTGAAGTGGGTTTTCCTGGTCTGATACCGGGAACGAAACCACCGTTTCTCTTGATATTATTAGCAATTTCAATCGGATTGAACTGAATTGACGTATAGAAATACGTAAAGAACAGTATAAGAAGGAAATATGCTATAATATAGAACGGATGAGTTTCTGAGAACCATCCCAAAATCATGCCCCACACACCTGACGGTGCATTCTGACCGTTAATGAACATATTAATTGTCTGGGGGAAAGACATAATCGATACGGCGAAAATGATAGGCAAAACGCCTGCCATTGCAACCTTTACCGGAATATGTGTGCTCTGTCCGCCATACATTTTTCTTCCTACAACACGCTTTGCGTACTGTACAGGAATTCTTCTCTCACCTTCGTTCATCAATACAACGAAGCCAACAGCTAAGATAGCAATTACGATAACAACCACTACTGTTACAACACCAGGGATTGAAACACCACTTTCTGTTGAGAAAACAGAAATGTAAAGTGACTTAACCATAGCAGGCATTCTTGAAACAATACCTGCAAAGATGAGCAATGAAATACCGTTACCGATACCTCTTTCTGTTATCTGTTCTCCAAGCCACATAAGGAAAGCTGTTCCTGCTGTGAGAGAAAGGATAACAACAACTGCTGTCATAAATCCCTGATTTGCCATACCACTCTTTAAGCCGAAGTAAAGACCAACAGCCTGTAAAAGTGCTAAAGCAACAGTTACGTATCTTGTTAATGATGCAATCTTCTTTCTGCCCTCTTCGCCTTCTTTTGACAGTCTTTCAAGTGCCGGAATAGCAACTGTTAAGAGCTGTAAAATAATTGAAGAGTTGATGTACGGTGAAATACCCATTGCAAATATTGAACCTCTTTCTAAGGCACCGCCTGAGAAGTTGTTCAAAAGTCCCTGCATACCGCCGCTGAAACCACCCATAAACTGCTCAATAGCTTCTGATGAGAGTCCCGGCACAGGGATGTAAGAGCCTAATCTAAATATTACAAGTAATAAAACCGTATAAAGTAATTTTTTCCTTAAATCCGGTATTTTCCACGCATTTTTGAGCGTCTGCAACATTTAGATCACCTCCGTTTTTGCACCGGCAGCAGCTAATTTTTCCTGTGCACCTTTTGTAAATTTTGCAGCTTTTACAGTAAGGTCTTTAACAGTGATTTCTCCTCTGCCAAGTACAACAATACCATCATTTATCTTTTTGATAATACCTGCTTCCTTTAAAGCTTCTGCAGTTACTACAGCACCGTTTTCGAAGCTGTTTAAGTCGGAAACATTGATTTCTGTATAAACTTTAGCGAAAATATTTGTAAATCCTCTTTTCGGCAAACGTCTGTACAGCGGCATCTGACCACCTTCAAAACCCGGTCTTACTCCGCCGCCGGAACGTGCATTTTGACCCTTATGACCTCTGCCGGCAGTCTTTCCGTTGCCCGAACCGTGTCCACGACCTACTCTGAATGCCTTCTTAGTTGAACCTTCAGCAGGTCTAAGTTCGTTAAGTTTCATGTCCTGCACCTCCTTTAGTTTTTATATTTCTTCAACCTCTAACATATAACTAACCTTGTTAATCATACCCCTGATCTGCGGAGTATCATTCTGCTCTACTACATCTCTTATCTTCTTTAAGCCAAGAGCATGTACTGTAGCAATATGATCTTTTTTTCTGCCTATGGTACTCTTTTTGAGTGTAACCTTAAGCTTAGCCATGATCCTATTCCTCCTATCCTAGTATATCTTCAACAGTTTTGCCTCTGAGCTGTGCAACTTCTGCAGCATCCTTTAATGAAGCTAAACCCTGAATTGTGGCATTAACCACGTTTCTGGAATTGTTGGAACGCAGTGATTTTGTTCTGATATCTCTGATTCCTGCAAGTTCCAGGACTGCTCTGGCCGGACCGCCGGCGATAACACCTGTACCGGGAGCAGCAGGCTTTAAGAGAACACGACCTGCACCGTAAACACCAATTACCTCATGAGGGATTGTTGTGTCAACCATATTTACCTTAATGAGGTTTTTCTTAGCGTCTTCGATTCCTTTTCTGATAGCGTCAGGAATTTCAGCAGCTTTACCGGTTCCGCAGCCAACATAGCCGTTTTCGTCGCCAACTACTACTAAAGCAGAGAAACGGAATGTTCTACCGCCCTTAACAACCTTTGCAACACGGCTGATGTTTACAACTCTTTCTTTTATATCAAGTGTACTTGCATCTATTAATTGAGCCATAATAGCATCCTCCTTCTCTTAAAATTCCAATCCGCCTTCACGTGCACCCTCAGCAAGCTCTGCAACACGACCGTGGTAGATGTATCCGCCTCTGTCAAATACAACTTCCTTAATACCTTTTTCAATCGCTCTTGCAGCTACGAGCTTACCAACAGCAAACGCCGCTTCTTTGTTTCCGCCATATGAGCCCTTGAGCTCTGAGTCAAGTGTTGACGCACATGCGAGCGTAACACCGTTTACATCGTCTATAATCTGTGCGTAAATGTTTGAAATACTTCTGAATACACAAAGTCTCGGACGAGCCGGAGTTCCGCTGATAAGCTTACGAACTCTCTTGTGTCTTCTGAGTCTTGCAACATTTTTGCTAGGCTTATTAATCAAGTCATTCACTCCTTCATAAAATGTTTTTCGCAAAGTCATGGATTGTGCCATAACTTCTAACATCTGAGTAAACTAAGCGGCTTTATTATTTCTTACCGCCTGTTTTACCTTCTTTTCTTCTGATATGCTCATAAGAGTATTTGATACCCTTGCCTTTATATGGTTCAGGCAATCTCTTTTCTCTTACTTTAGCCGCAAACTCGCCAACCATCTGCTTATCAGCACCCTTGATTATGATTGTGTTGGGGTTGGGAACTTCAACTGTTACACCTTCGGGGGGAGTCATATCCACCTGATGTGAGTAACCTAAGTTCATTGATAATGTTTTACCCTGAAGCTGTGCTCTGTAACCTACACCGTTAACTTCAAGAGTCTTTTCATATCCGTCAGTTACACCAACAATCATATTGTTTAAGAGTGTTCTTGTCAGACCATGGAGAGCCTTGTGTGCTTTTATCTCAGAAGGTCTTTTTACATTTATTTCCGAACCGTCCCTGTCAATAATCATTTCGGGATGTAATTGTTTAGTAAGTGTGCCTTTCGGTCCTTTAACTGTAACAAAATTGTTTGCATCAACGTTAACGTCAACACCAGCGGGAACCGTGATCGGCATTCTACCTATTCTGGACACTTTCCTGCACCTCCTATTAGTTTCGTATTACCAAACGAACGCCAGCACTTCGCCGCCAACGTTTTCTTTTCTTGCTTTCTTGTCGCTCATTATACCCTTAGATGTAGAGATAATAGCAACACCGAGTCCCTTTAATACCTTCGGGAGCTCTTCTTTGCTCTTGTAAATTCTTAAGCCAGGTTTTGAAACCCTCTTTATACCGGAGATAACTCTCTGTTTTCCGGCATATTTTAAAGCTATACGAATTATACCCTGTTTTCCATCATCAATTATCTGATAATTCTTTATATATCCTTCCTCCAACAGAATTTCAGCAATAGCCTTCTTCATGTTAGATGCGGGAACATCCACAGACTCGTGTCTTGCGGCATTTGCATTTCTTATTCTTGTAAGCATATCCGCGATAGGATCAGTAACTTGCATGAATGGTACCTCCTTCCAAAATTATATCGGTTTTTACCAGCTAGCCTTTTTAACACCTGGAATCTGTCCTTTATAAGCAAGCTCTCTAAAGCATATACGGCATATTCCGAACTTTCTCAGGTAAGCATGCGGTCTTCCGCAAATCTTACATCTGTTATAGTGTCTGGTGCTAAACTTAGGCGTTTTCTGCTGCTTTAACATCATAGCTTTCTTTGCCATAAATCTTTTCCTCCTTAATTGCCCGAACTAAACGGTGCACCGAGCATACTTAAAAGCTCTCTTGCTTCTTCGTCAGTTTTAGCTGTTGTTACAATGATAATATCCATACCTCTGATTTTGTCGATTTTATCATAGTCAATTTCGGGGAAAATAAGCTGTTCTTTAATACCTAATGAGTAATTACCTCTACCATCAAAAGAGTCAGGGTTAATACCTCTGAAGTCTCTTACACGGGGAAGAGCAACATTGTATAATCTGTCAAGGAAATCATACATTTTCTCTCTTCTTAAAGTAACTTTACAGCCTATGCTCATACCCTCTCTGATTTTAAATGCCGCAACCGACTTCTTTGCCTTTGTGATAATCGGCTTCTGGCCTGTGATTGCCATTAAGTCCTGTGTAGCTCCGTCAAGCACTTTCGCGTTGTCCTTAGCTTCACCTAAACCGATGTTGATAACAATCTTTTCTATTTTAGGAATCTGCATCACACTTTTGTATCCGAATTTTTCCATTAAAGCGGGTGCTACTTCCTTAGCGTATTTTTCCTGCATTCTAGACATCAGCCTTGTCTACCTCCTTCTTGCAAAAATTAGTCGTTAAACACTTCGTTGCATTTCTTACAATATCTGACTGTTTTGCCGTCATCCAATACTTTTCTTGCAATTCTTGTGGCTTTATTACATTTGCTGCAAATGTTCATAACATTTGATGCATCAATTGCAGTCTCCTGCTTGATGATGCCGCCGGGCTGTCCTGCCTGACGCGGTTTCTGATGCTTAGTAGCAACAGCAACACCTTCAACAATAACCTTGCCCTGTTTTGGAGAAACGCTCAAAACTTTACCTTTTTTACCTTTATCCTTACCGGCTATAACTAAAACATTGTCACCGGATTTAATGTGCATTTTAGCCAATTTTGGCACCTCCTTGTTAGAGTTATGAAAATCTATCAGTCCCGTATTATTACAGTACTTCAGGAGCAAGTGAAAGAATCTTCATATATTCTTTTTCTCTTAACTCTCTTGCAACTGGTCCAAAAATACGAGTACCTCTGGGATTTTTGTCATCTCTGATGATAACTGCTGCGTTCTCATCGAATTTAATATATGTGCCGTCAACACGTCTTACGCCGCTTACCGATCTAACGATAACTGCTTTAACAACGTCACCTTTTTTAACAACACCGCCGGGTGTTGCTTTTTTAACCGACGCTACTACTACATCACCGATTGCTGCATATCTTCTTTTAGAACCGCCTAAAACTCTGATACACATCAATTCCTTTGCGCCTGTGTTGTCCGCAACCTTCAAAAGCGTTTGCTGTTGAATCATTTAGGTTACCTCCATTCTTCTATCGCTTTAAATTATTGAGCTTTTTCGACAATATTTACCAGTCTCCATCTCTTGTCTTTGGAGATAGGTCTTGTTTCCATTACCAAAACTTTATCGCCTACGCCGCAGATGTTGTTTTCATCATGGGCTTTGAGTTTGTAAGTCCTTTTCACGATTTTGCCGTAAAGAGGATGCTTTACATTATATTCGATAGCAACTACGATAGTTTTATCCATCTTGTTGCTGACAACCTTACCGGTTCTCTGCTTTCTAAAGTTTCTTTCCATAATTTCACTCCTTTCAAGCATTTAAGCACGAGCTTAGTTTGCTTGTTCGCTAAGCTTTCTTTCTGCCATAACCGTGTTTATTCTTGCGATTGTCTTTTTAACCTCAACTATTCTCATTGGATTCTCCAACTGATTTGTAGCATTCTGAAACCTGAGGTTGAAAAGCTCTTTTTTCAGGTCGGCAAGACTGCTTTCGAGTTCTGCCATTGAAAAGTCTCTTATTTCATTAACCTTCATATGCTTAAGCCTCCGTTTCTTCGGTGTCCTTTACAACGAATTTACACTTGATTGGAAGCTTGTGACTTGCAAGACGCATAGCTTCACGTGCTGTTTCTTCCGGAACACCATCAATTTCAAACATTACTCTGCCCGGCTTAACAACGGCTACCCAGTACTCTGGTGAACCTTTACCGCTACCCATACGGGTTTCTGCCGGTTTCTCTGTTACAGGCTTGTCGGGGAATATTTTAATCCAAACCTGACCGCCTCTCTTAATATAACGGGTCATCGCGATTCTGGCTGCTTCAATCTGATTGCTCTTAATCCAACCTGATTCTAAAGCCTGAAGACCATAGCTACCGTAAGTAACTGTGTTACCACGAGTTGCTTTACCAGTCATTCTGCCACGCATTACCCTTCTGTATTTAACTCTCTTAGGTAATAACATTCTTATTTACCTCCCTCAGTCTTTTTTTTGCTTTCGGGAAGAACTTCACCTTTGTAGATCCAAACCTTAACACCTATTTTACCATAGGTTGTATTAGCTTCCCAGAAACCATAATCAATATCAGCTCTTAAAGTCTGGAGCGGAATTGTTCCTTCATGATATCTTTCTGTTCTTGCAATTTCAGCACCGCCTAAACGACCTGAACAAGAAGTTTTGATACCCTTCGCACCAAGCTTCATAGCTCTGCCCATAACAGATTTCATTGCTTTTCTGAAAGAAATTCTTCTCTCAAGCTGAGCAGCGATATTTTCTGCAACGAGCTGTGCATCCATGTCGGGGAGCTTAATCTCTTCAATATTGAGAGCAACGTTTTTACCCGTCATGTCTTCTAACTGTTTCTTAACCTTTTCAATTTCACTGCCGGCACGACCGATTACGATACCCGGTTTTGCTGTAAAGATAGTAACTCTAACTCTTTTAGCTGTACGTTCGATTTCTATCTTTGAAACTCCTGCGTGAAATAATAATTTCTTTAAAAACTTTCTTATTTTATAATCTTCAACTAAGAGATCGCCATAATCTGCATCGTTTGCAAACCATCTTGAATCCCAGTCTTTAATTACGCCTACTCTTAATCCATGCGGATTTACTTTCTGACCCAAGCTGTTTACCTCCTTTTCAAATTATTCTTGTTCTTTCAATACTATTGTAATATGACTCGTACGTTTTCTGATTCTGAACGCTCTTCCCTGTGCTCTCGGTCTGATACGTTTGAGTGTGGGGCCCTGGTTCGCATAAATTTCTGCGATATAGAGCTTACTAACGTCCATGTTGTTGTTATTCTCTGCGTTTGCGATAGCAGATTCAAGTAATTTAATCAATAATTCACTTGCAGCTTTGGGAGTGTTCTTTAAGATACCCATTGCAGCGCCTACCGGCTTATTTCTGATTAAATCTATAACAATTTTAACTTTTCTTGACGAAATACGAGCATAACTAAGTTTCGCCCTAGCTTCCACTGCTCATTCCTCCTTTTAACAAATCCGATATCGGAAATCATCTGTTTCCGTTCGTTATTAAGAAATTATTTTACTGATGTTTTGCTTCCTGCATGTCCTTTAAATGTTCTGGTAGGAGAAAATTCGCCTAATTTATGTCCTACCATGTCCTCGGAAATAAATACCGGAACATGTTTTCTACCGTCATGCACAGCTATTGTATGACCTACCATTTCAGGGAAAATAGTAGAACTTCTTGACCAAGTTTTTAAAACTTTCTTTTCGCCTGCCTCGTTCATTTTGAGAACTCTCTGCATCAGGCGTTCTTCAACGTAAGGCCCTTTCTTTACCGATCTGCCCATGTTGTTACCTCCTTTGACAATTTTTCAAAAGGCAAAGCCTCCTGCGACCCTAAGCCGCATTATTTTTCGTTACGTCTCTTAACGATGAATTTGTCGTTAATGTTCTTTTTCTTTCTTGTCTTAAGACCAAGAGCAGGTTTACCCCAAGGTGTTACAGGACCCGGACGACCGATAGGTGACTTACCTTCACCACCACCGTGCGGATGGTCGCATGGGTTCATAACAGAACCTCTAACTGTCGGTCTGATGCCCATGTGACGTTTTCTGCCGGCTTTACCGATAGAAATGTTCTCATGGTCAAGGTTACCAAGCTGACCGATTGTAGCCATACAGTTTAATCTGATGTATCTAACTTCGCCTGAGGGAAGTCTAACCTGTGAATACTTTTCTTCTTTAGCCATAAGCTGAGCTGAGCCGCCTGCTGCACGAACGAGCTGACCGCCTCTGCCTGCCATGAGCTCAATGTTGTGGATAAGTGTACCAACAGGGATATTTTTAATCTGCATTGCATTACCCGGTTTGATGTCAGCGCCTTCAGGATTTGTTTCTAAAACACTACCTGCTGTTACGCCTAATGGAGCTAAGAAATATCTCTTTTCTCCGTCTTCATACTGAACTAAAGCAATGTTAGCTGATCTGTTCGGATCGTACTCGATACCGATTACAGTTGCGCTACCCACTTTATCTCTCTTGAAATCTATTACTCTGTATTTTCTCTTATTTCCGCCGCCTCTGTGTCTAACAGTAATTCTGCCGTATGAGTTTCTGCCGGCTTTTTTATTCATAGGTTCGAGCAAAGATCTTTCAGGCTCATGCTTTGTGATCTCGTCAAACGCTGACACTGTCATAAATCTTCTGGCGGGAGAAGTAGGATTGTACTTTTTAATTGCCATCCTTTTCACTCCTTACAATTTTTTGTTTTGCGTAAATTGTTTTTACGCCATACCGTCAAAGAATTCGATTGTTTTGCTGCCTTCAGCGAGCTTAACAACAGCCTTTTTCCAAGCTGCTCTTCTGCCTTCATAACGGCCCATTCTCTTAATTTTGCCTGCCATGTTGAGTGTTGTAACATTCTCAACTTTAACACCAAAAATCTCTTCAACAGCTTTCTTTATTTCAATCTTATTAGCGCTTTTTGCAACAACGAAGGTGTACTTCCTGTCTGCTATCTGCGCCATGCTCTGCTCAGAAATTATCGGTCTGATAATAATATCGTGTGCATATGTCATTACGCATACACCTCCCCTAATTTTTCAACAGCATCTTTTGTGATGATGAGTTTTTCGTATTTGAGCATCTCATAAACACTTAATTCACCAACAAAAGTTGTGCTGGCGCCCTCGATGTTCTTAACTGAACGATAAACGTTTTCGTCCTTTTCTGCAAGAACAACTAAAGCTTTAGATTCAACCTTTAAGTTTTTAAGCATTAAAGCAGCTTTCTTTGTCTTGATTTCATCAAAAGCGATAGCATCAAGTACTAAAAGGTTGTTGTCAGCTACTTTCGAAGAAAGTGCCGATTTCATTGCGAGAGCCTTAATCTTCTTATTAACACTCTTCTTATAAGTTCTCGGCTTCGGTGCGAATACCACGCCGCCGCCTGTCCACTGCGGTGATCTTGTAGAACCCTGTCTTGCACGACCTGTTCCCTTCTGTCTCCAAGGCTTAATGCCGCCTCCGCGAACTTCCGCACGTGTTAAAGCACTCTGTGTACCCTGTCTTTTATTTGCAAGATGACTTACAACTACTGTATGAATCGCAGACATACTCGGTTCGATACCGAAAATCGCGTCATTTAACTCGTAATTTCCAAGTTCTTTGCCTTCCATATTAAATAAAACCACGTTAGGCATTTAACTTCCTCCTTTCGCCTCTGTTACGCTTTCGCCTTAACAGAATTCTTTATGATAACTAATCCGCCCTTAGGACCCGGGATAGCGCCCTTAATGGCAATAATGTTCTTTTCTGCATCAATTTTGATGATGTCAAGGTTCTGGATTGTAACTTTTTCAACACCCAGGTGACCTGCAAGTCTCTTACCCTTCATAACTCTTGATGGGCTTGAGCAAGCGCCCATTGAACCGGGGCCTCTGTGATAGCCTGAACCGTGAGTCATAGGACCTCTGTGAGTTCCCCATCTCTTAATTGTGCCGGCATATCCTTTACCTTTGCTGATGCCCGTTACGTCAACAGCTTCGCCTTCAGCAAAAACGTCAACCTTGATTTCATCGCCAACATTCATTTCTGCTGCATTTTCAAGCTTGAACTCGCGGAGATATTTCATATATCCTGTTCCAGCTTTTTTGAAGTGTCCCTGCATCGGCTTTGTTGTATGCTTTTCTTTCTTGTCGCCATAGCCAACCTGAACAGCTTCATAACCGTCATTTTCGACAGTCTTTTTCTGAATTACTCTGCAAGGACCTGCTTCGACTACAGTAACGGGGATTAACGCACCGTTTTCGTCAAAAAGCTGAGTCATGCCGAGCTTCTTGCCTAAAATTGCTTTCTTCATAAAAGCACCTCCATTAAATTGTCCGGTATTTCTACCTTGGTTATTGGTTCACAGCTTTCGCCATGAACATGACCGCCTGAGTTAACCTCTTTGGCAGTGCCTTCTGACAAGCCTTTTAAAGCTTGCGAATTAGTATTTCATTTCTATATCAACGCCGGCAGGCAACTCTATGCGCATAAGCGCGTCCACCGTCTTTGATGTAGGCAACAAAATATCAATTAATCTTTTGTGTGTGCGAAGCTCAAATTGCTCTCTGGAATCTTTATACTTATGAACAGCACGCAGAATTGTTACAACTTCCTTCTGAGTCGGAAGCGGAATAGGACCTGAAACTTTAGCTCCTGTTCTCTTCGCTGTCTCAACGATTTTTTCTGCTGACTGATCTAAAAGTACGTGATCATAAGCCTTGAGTCTGATTCTGATTTTCTGGCTTGCCTGTGCCATGTTTCTTTCCTCCTTGCTAAATTTTATTGTCTGTGAATTACCCGTTATGGGTGATGGAAACGACAAGCAAATTCTTTACACGTTGCCGGGTGTTTCATCCCTTTCCATAAATAAAACCCAAAATACGCAATACGATTCTGGGCTACAAAGAATTGCTTTACACAAACAAAAAATAAGCATAGTTATGCCTTAAAAAGCACATACTTTCTCTCCTTTATTTGCGTATGACTGTCGCCCGGTTTCTCGAATCGGACATTCTCCATGGAAAAACCCGCTTTATAAGCGGCAACCTCCCACTTCATCGTATGCCATGTCACAGCTTTTTTATTTTACCTTATTTGCGTCTGAATTGCAAGTTTTTTTCTAAAAAAAGCGCTAAAAATATTTAACGAACTTTTCAAATAAAAGCATCGTATTTTAGTGCAGTTTTACCAAACGCATTAATTCTATACAATATAATGACATTCTGTTCCACCAACCCCAATATATGGCATAATTACATTTTTTCTTCTAATATCTCAATTAATCGTGCTATCCCACCTGAGTTATTATCCGTATCAAGGATATGCTTAGCACACTTTTTTGCTAAAGGTGAAGCATTCTTAACAACATAAGAATTTTCCGCAGCGAGCAGCATTTCTCCATCATTGTCATTGTCGCCAATAACTATTATTTTATCTTTCTCTATATCCAGAAGCTCCCTGAGTTTTTTTACAGCATTACCTTTGTTGGTCTTTTTTTCCAGAACCTCATAATATGTTATGTAACTTCTCACAAGCTGATATTTATCTGCAAAAGAGGACACCATAAGATCCTTTTGAATCTCATCAGCCCCTTCTTTTTCTTCAGCAAAAATAATTTTAAGCCAATGGTCTTTTACGTCCTTGTAATCCATTCTTATTACTTCAAATTCTTCATCAGTCATGTGTTTTGTTGTAGCTGAGTTTTCTTTCACATAATACACTCCGCTTTCGCAAAGCACCTCAACTCCACTTTTCGGAAACTTTTCAAAAACATACTCAACAATATCATAAGGATAATCCTCAAGCGGACTTGTCCAAAGATACTTGTTTGTGTTAGTATCATAAATTGCCGCCCCGTTCTGACATACCATGGGGGCATTCGGAAGAACAACATCTGTATATATCCGTGCCCCCTGGGGTGTCCTTCCAGTTGAAAGAGTAAAAAGCCCACCCTCTTTTTGAAAATATCGGATTGCTTCCATATTGACTTCAGGTATTTTAAAATTATCATCTATTAATGTTCCGTCAATGTCTGAACAAATTAAATAACCGTCAAATTTTCCCACAAAAAAGCTCCTCTCATACTTTTTTCATTTTTTTCAATAATATTTTAAAAAATGTCTTGACAAATCAAGAAAAATGTAGTAAAATAAGTTCTGTTATGGCGGCATGGCTCAGTTGGCTAGAGCAAACGGTTCATACCCGTTAGGTCGTTGGTTCAAGTCCAACTGCCGCTACCACAAAGGAACAAGTTTTACTTGTTCTTTTTTTTGTGTTCAATTTGCGACACAATAAAATAAAACACTACCGATTTATTCTACCACCAACGTGCAAATAAGTCAACACAAATAGCTTCTTAAAATCTTTCGGAAGCTAAAATTTTAATTTCTGCATTGAAAACTCAACAAAGATATAGTATAATAAATAGTATAATAATTCTACGAGGTGACTATAAATGGAAATTTCACAGGCATGCATACTTGCTGCTAATGATTTAATTGAAAAAGCACAGCTTAAAAAAGGAGACCTAGTTGTTGTCGGTTGTTCAACAAGCGAGGTTTTAGGAAGCAAAATCGGAAGTAATTCAAGTCCCGAAACTGCAAAAATCCTTTTCGAAAGTATATATAGCGTATTTAAGGAAAAAGGTATCTATCTCGCTGCTCAATGTTGCGAGCATTTAAACCGCGCAATAATAGTTGAAAGAGATGCCGTACCGTTTGCAGAAAAGGTCAACGTTGTTCCCCAGCCAAAAGCAGGAGGTTCTTTTGCAACTGAAGCATACGCACACTTTGAAAATCCCGTTGCTGTTGAGGAAATAAAAGCTGATGCAGGTATAGACATCGGCTCCACATTAATCGGAATGCATTTAAAGAAAGTAGCTGTTCCTGTCAGACTTGAAGTTAAAACAATTGGTGAAGCTCCCGTTACCGCTGCACGTACAAGACCTAAGTTCATAGGTGGTATCAGAGCAAAATATGACGATAATTTATTATAAGCAATAATCGAGTAGGAGGCTAACCATTTATTGATTAGCCGACCTCTCACACCACCGTGCGTACCGTTCGGTACACGGCGGTTCAATCATATTAAGTGCAAAGACTTGTAGGCCTTGGATATGTCATAATATCCACGGTATGCA
>JAZNOC010000065.1:0-2827 GCA_045580605.1 Clostridia bacterium
GAGTACAAGGTACTTTCAAAGTAGTCGGTGTTGATTATGAGTTGGTCCCACCCGTTCCCATTCCGAACACGGTAGTTAAGCAACTTCATGCGGACAATACTTGGCTGGTGACGGCCCGGGAAGATACGTAATGCCGACATAAAAAAGACCACCCGAGAGGGTGGTCTTTTTTTAATCCAATCCGAAGGGTTTGGTATGTAATTTGTTCCCCTGGGAGCGGTATGGCTTCATGGCAAATGCCGTGTAATGCTTTTTTCTGATTGATTATATACACATGATATGTGATTACATTCAACACGTTGTGTTGATTACATCCACGGCTACGCCGTGATTTAGCTAATGTTTTCAACTTATCGATTTGAGCCGAGAGAGTGCACAAAAAGAAAACCACCCCGATCGGGGTGGTTGAGTGATATCGCGCTTAATGGATTTTGAAAAACGAAGCCTTGATCAGCAAGCCCTTTGCAACATCGGCATTTCCATCGCAACCCGTTGTTTGCTCGGTAACTTCCGTGTTGCGGCAGCCGTTAGCGCCTCACTTCATCTGCCAAAGGGCAGCGTTTCGGCGCCACGACCACCAACTTCGCTACGCTCAGTCGGTAAGGAAATGAGCCTTAAACAGTGGCACTCGGCTTTAAGCTGAGAGGGCGTAGCAAAAGAAAAGGACTACCTTATCGGTCATACACTAAAGGATAGTAAAACTCTCTGTTGATTTCAGCAGAGAGTTTTTTAACAAAAAAAGCTGTGCAGAAATTTCTGCACAGCTTTTTATTACTCTCCTCAATGGTACAACCCGTATGTGAGGTCTATTTTATTTAGTTTTTTGGCTTTGATTCAATTATGTTTCCGTTTTTGTCCATTGTAACGGTGAAAACTGCTCCTGCATCATTCTGAATGTTAAATGTACATTTCCTGTTTATAAATTTGATTGTTTGAGAAGGATCACTTGATATAAATTTTTCTTTGTTTATTATATTGCCGTTAAGGTCAAGAAAAGATAATTCCCAATTAGCATTTCCTTCTTCTGTTACAGCAAAAATTCCTTCTGAAATGGGCGAAATTACGCCGGGTGCAAAACCGGGCTTAATATCAATATTTCTCACTTGCATACTATTTGTATCTAACAATGTAGCAGAGGTATTAAACTGGTGACTGAGTAATACATAAGGACAACTTGTGGTAACTATATTTTTTCTACTTTTATCTTCTACATAGGATACACCAAAGTATCCGGCTAATCCCTCTTCGTGCTTATACGATTTTCCTGTTTCGGCATTATAAATTATAGTACAATCATGTATATATGATCGTTCATTATATGTATATATAAAACAACCGTTGCCAAGATATGCAATATCTAAAACCTCAAAATTGTTATAAATAGATTGTATTATTGAACCGTAAGGCGTGCCGTCTTTATCGTAAAAAGGAATATCCTGCGAAAGAGGTCGTAGCCATTCGTTGTTTTTTATCACGCCAAACTTAATTGTAACACCATTATAGCTTTGCTCTTCGGTTGCTACAAGCTCGTAAAAATCATTTCCTTCATATCCTGAAGCTAATACTTTACCGACGGAAGAACTGAGCATAAGCTTAGTCCCCTCGGTAGTGTTACATACTGTACAGGTTTTTGGAGCATCCATAGTAGCTTCTGTCCATATGTGACCTGCAGGCTCTCCCTCTGTTGTGTTGCAAACTGTACAGGATTTTGCTTCGGTACAAGTGGCATCTTTCCATGTATGTCCCAATGCCTCCCCTTCAAAAGTGCCACATATTTTGCATACCGGAGGAGTTATACAATTTGCTTGTTGCCATTCATGCTCACAACCGCAGCCAGTAGTTGTTAGAAGTATTACTGTTATTAAGGTACAAATTATAATTTTTGAAAACTTCATTTTATTCTCCTATTTTTATAATGTTAAAATTATATCACTAAAAATATACAATGTCAACTCTATATATGTAATTTTTGTTCTCTTTAGCGGTTACAATGTAATTATGGAGGCAATAGATATGGAAGTTGGAAAAAGAATAATTCAGTTGCGAAAAGACAAAGGGATAACCACAAATAAGCTCGCCAATATAGCAGGAGTATCTCAAAGCTATCTGCGGGAAATTGAGCTTGGAAATAAGAATCCGACAGTTGAAATGCTGTCGTATATTTGTGATGCTCTGGGAGTGACATTGAGTGATTTTTTTAAAGAGCAAGAAAGCGATATTGAACCCGTATTAAAAAAAGCTTTGCGGGACTTTCCTGCCGATAAACAGATGAAACTTGCAGAATTCATCTGTGCCATAAAGTAATTTCAAGTTTTTAAAATTAACACAAATAGAATGTTGATTTCATCGCTTGAAACTATAAAAGCAAAACAAAAAGACGAATAAATGCGTAAAAAAATAGAAATAAGTAACTGCATTGAAGTTCCGGATGAAATTACCGTAGATGAAGTTACAGATATACTATAGGTTTTATCGAATCCAAAGGTTGATCTTTTGGCGGCGTATTTCAAGAGATAACTGACAAAAATAATGAGGAGCTTTAGGTTCTACCAATAAGTGGAAAATGTGATATACATTTTCCCTGCTTGTTACGGTATAAGACAAAATTAAAAAGGAAGCACGAAAATCTCGTGCTTCCTTTTTACTGTCCTTAAGAGTACAGCCCTTACGGTAGTCCTTTTCTTTTGGTGCACCTTCAGTAGCGGGCGTTAAGTAAAAGGCTCCGGGGGAGCCTTTTATAGACCGCTTGTCCCTGCGAGGCAAAACGCGAGCAGTAAGAAGCGACGCTTTTGCCCGTCTGACCGGAGGGAGGAAAGGTACACCAAAA
>JAZNOC010000066.1:0-32438 GCA_045580605.1 Clostridia bacterium
TTCTCTTTTTTTTACTTTTATGTAATGAAATAAATATCTTACTTTAAAAGGTAGAAGATCTTTTATTATTCTTTTTACTTTATTTTTTTTCATACTGTTCCCTCTCTAAACAAGTTTCGTTTCTAACCCTTTTTTAAACAGCGTTTTATTTACATAAACAAAACTCATACGAATTGCCATAAAAAGCATTTCCGTCACACCTTTTAAAAAGGCAATATGTATTAAAGTAAATTCATTAAAGAATACTAATAATATCAAACCTAAAATGTGTAAACCGGCGGAAACAACAGTCGATATTGTAACGTATTTTTCTTTTCCTATAGCCCCCAACGTCGGCCATCCATATATTTGAGCCGGAAACGAGAAAAACAATATCGGTATCATACATTGAAAAAGTTGATAAGCATCTATATATTTTTCTCCACCTACAATCATCAATGCTGTCTTGGCAAAAAAGAAGCTGAATATACAGCCCAGCGTTACAATCGGCATACATATTTTCAACGTCTTATGAATAAACGCTAAACTTTTTTCCTTTATCATATGGGGATATATACTATTACATATAGGCGTGTATAAGCCTTGTATTGTTGAAATAATATTGATGCACAAACTCCATTGAGCGATTTGGGATAAATCGTTTATATAAACACCTATCATAACGGTATTCAGTGCCGAAAACGCAGTCGTTGCAACACTCGAAATAAAGTACACAGATGAATCCTTCAGCATTATAAGACAATCTTTAATTCTGCTTACTCGTATACGTATTTTTAATTGTTTGATAATAATTAAGGTGATTATTATTGAAATCACATGCGATAAAATATCAAGTATTGGAATCCACAATACATCGCTATCACCCTTAATTACAAAAAAGGTTGAAACTACAGCAAATCCTTTTGATATTACATATATACCCGTGATATACTGCATTTTTTCAAGCCCTCTAAATAGGAAATCTGCTAAAAACGCTGTTGTTGCAACAGATATAAAACTTAGAAAAACAAATAAAATATTTAAATGCAAGATTTTAATTGTAAAACACATTACTATCAGCATTGCAAAAGAAACTACTGAAAGAAAAACTTTTGATAAAAATGTATTTCCTACAATATATCCTATTTTCTCCTTGTTACCTTCTGAATTCACAATATCTTTTACAGAAGATAAAATAAAGCCAAAGTCAATTAAAAGTTGTATGTACACCATGCAACTTTTAACATATGAAACAAATCCATACATATCTTCACTCAACACGCGTGTCAGATATGGAAACGTCAACAAAGGAAATACCATCTTTGCTATATTCATTATATATAGCATTATTGTATTTTTTAAAACTTTACTTTTTGTCATTATTTTATGCTCCTAAATTTCTTTCGGGGAAGTAATATGTTTTTCAAAAGAATTTATTAACCAGTAATTTTCACGATAAAACTCTTACAATTCATTTCCCTTCACACTTTTTATAAATTCTAAGAAAAGAGCCTTCACCCCTCTATACTTTACTATAGATATCGTTTTTGCAAATATTCTCGCTATTCCTTGAGGCATGAATTTCCAAAGTTTCGCCCTGAGCTTTTTATAAAATTTTATTTCGTCTGACACCCAGCTTCCATCAAAATGATGAATTGTGTGGGTGTTTTCTGTAATATTCAACTCTTTAAACCTTATATCCTTTGGACAAAAATATTCCGGAGGATATATAGTAATATTTGCTACAACTTGTTTTTTTGCGCATGGTACAAACCCGTATTTTGATAATATATCCGTTGTTCTCGCAACAATTGTCTTTAAATCCATCTCTCCATTTTCGTCTATAAAAACGCTGTTTTCGTAATCATCTATTATCTCTTTTATAACTTTTAATTTGGGCTCAACTCCAAAGCCCAATCCTGTGGCTATATAATTTTTGGGTAGTTCCATTCCCATAAAACTTCCTGCTTCAACAATATCATCCAAAGGTTTAATAATTTCAACATCGGTATCCAAATATATACCGCCATACTCATAAAGGATTTTGTACCTTGCAACATCACTTACAAATGCCCATTTTTTTGCTTCATAAGCTTGTTGTGAGTAAACACAACAATTCACATCATAGTTCGATTCATTCCACTCTTTAATTTCATAATCAGGGCAATATTTTTTCCAACTTTCAATACATTTAACTGCCATATCATTTAAAGGATTTCCACCAAACCAACAATAATGTATAACCTTAGGAATCTTTCCCATCCACATTCACTCCTTAGTTTTTACAGTAAAAATCACAAAGTTTCTTCGCTTCAACTTGTATATCATATCCGTTATGAGCAACTATTTTTTTTCCATTAACCCTCTCTTCTAAATGCCTATCTTTCTCATTATAGATTTCGAGAATCTTATCACACCACTTATCAATACTATCTTCCAACGGCAAAAATTCTGCTTTGTACAGCCCGATTTCCTTGGTTATTCTATCAGACAACAATGAAGGCAATCCGTTTGTTTGTGTTTCAACACATGTAAGCGGAAGACCTTCAAAAAATGATGGCATAACAAACATATCCATAGCAGACATCAATTCATTAGCATCTGTACGTAGCCCAGGTATTTTAACCTTATCCTCAATATCGTATTTTTTTATAAGGTCAATAATATCCGGTTTTGTAGAATTGGATGCTAGTCCATCTCCACCAATTAAAACAAGTGCAACATCGCTTTGTTTTTTTTGTAATTCATTAAAAATATCGACAATCATTTTGTGATTTTTAGAAAGAGTAAATCCACCAATATGTCCTATTACAAATTTCCCTTCAAGTTGGAGTTCGTTAATAACCTTTATCCTATTTTCATAGTTAAATGCAAATTTTTCAGTATCAATGGCATTTTGAATAAGGATGTAGTTACGCTTTTTGCCAAACATGAAATCGCCTGCTTTTTTTGAACAAGCCATTTTATAATCAGAAAAATATTTAGCTTGCTTTACGAAAACAAAATTTCTTGCTTTTTGAATAAGAGAATTTCCGTAACTCGAACTATGACTATGTGCAATTATTTTTTCACAACCATTTTTTTTGGCAACACCGGCAAATACACTCACAGCAAACAATACATGGCAGTGAATATGTTTCCACTCGTCTTTATGTGTTTTGAAAAAGTCATCCCGTTCTTTGAAGAATGTCGAGGAAATTGATGGTTCGCTAAGCTTAAAGCATCTTCCGCCCATAGACTCTATTTCCTCTATGTAGTTGTCCTCCACATCCCTGAAATATAAAAAATCAAATTGCACCTTGGATCTGTCTATAAACCGGTAGTAGTTCATAACAACTGTCGTCAATCCACCACCTCGGGTGGGGGCATGCACTATATGCAAAACTCTAATCATCTAATTCCATCCCTCAAATATTCAAACTAAAATAAATGCTTTCCAGTTTTTCTGATTGCTTTGATATATCAAAATTCTCAAACAATTCCGTTCCAAGTTTCCTATTCGTATTTAAATTTAAATTGCAGATATAATCGGCCCATTTCCCCACTCCATCCGAGAGTTGTAGTGTAGCAACACTGTTACTAACCTTAATTGCCTCAACAATATTTTCTGATACCAGGCAAGGTAATCCAGTAATCTGAGCCTCAATCAAAGAGATTCCAAATCCCTCAAACAAAGATGGAAATACAAAAAAATCCATCGCCATAAGTATGTGGTTGACATCACTTCGCACATCCAAAAACCTGACACAATTCTCAAGACCAAGTTTTTTTACCTTTTGTTCAACAAGATTCTTTGTTGATCCAAAGGCAATTCCATCAGTTCCAACGAGTAGAAGGATGGAGTCAGGATTTTTTTTATGCACTTCATTAAACACCTCTATAATAAATGTATGGTTTTTTTGTGCTGAAAAAACCCCAACATGTCCAAGAACAAGTTCATCATTTATACCGAGTTCTTGTCTTATATCTTTTCGTATGCCTTCGTCAAAAACATATTTTTTACAGTCTATGGCGTTACTTATTATGCTTGCTTTACCACTTTCAAAGGCCTTATTACCAAACATAAAACGCGCAGTTTCTTCGGAACAAGCTAACCTATGCGTAGCAACGATTTTGGCCCTTTTTATAAAGTAGAAATTGCGAATTCTTCTAATCATCCCTATACCGTATGAAGTACTATGGCTATGGACAATTACATTTCTGATTCCATATTTGTTTGCAATTTTGCCGTAAAAAGCAGCTGCAAAAAGTGCATGACAGTGGATTGCACTGTATTCACCCTTGTGCTCGACAAAGAACTTTTCAGCTTCTTTTTTATACGAAAAGTCAAAAGATGGCTCTGTAAACTTAAAATATCTTCCGCCTAAAGAAGTAATTTCGTCCTTAAAATCACTTTCAACCTCTTTAAAATAAACAAAATCAAACTGAATTTTACTTCTGTCAATCTGGCGATAATAATTCATTATAAAGTTTGAAATTCCCCCACCTCTAGCAAGAGCATGGACAAAATGAAGTATTCTTACCAATTAAATCATCTCCAAAAGTTTGTTTCCCAGAAGAAGTGGAAAGGATATGTACTTTGCCATTCGGGACGGAAGGTGTAGATAATAACGCTGTACAAAACAAAGACTGCACCCGAAACATAGCTTACCAAATCCCTCTCATTCTGCCTTTTTACATTTGAAAGCATGTTCGGGAAAAACAAAAGGAGAGACGATGCAAATACGAACTTAAATCTTGTAAGAATAGTACCATGAAGTGATAAGAACAGTGCAAGTACACCAAACCACATCGTGAGCTCGTGAACTGAGTTTACGTATATTTTTCTGTTCTCAAGTATAGCTCTCGTTCTGAGACGATATTTTGGGCTTTCTTCCCTCATCTTTTTTCCGTACAAGACTGAGAATATAAAGATAATGAGCCACAATGCAAGCTGAAGTGCAACGGCAACTGTCGCACCAGCAGTATACGCATTTGACCCCTCATTAGTAAGATAATGTGCATACTGAGGGAAGACAAGTTCAATAAACTTTATAAACGAACCGAATCCAACATATATTAAACCTGAAATCACAATACTCCAGAAATAGAATGATTTTTTATGTTTCTTCCCTGCAAATGGATAGATAAGCAAAAACGCAATCGCACTGGTATGTATTGACGCAGCTAAAAGCACCAATGCTAAAAACCGAATAAACTTTCTGTCAATCAAAAAGTCATATGCGAAAAGAAGTATTGCAACAGAAACAACCTGCCTTACGCCCGACATTGCCAAATCAAAGAACTGAAGGCATAAAAACATAAGAACGCTCATCCACGGAATTTCAGAGTATTTGTAAATAAACCTGCCGTATGCGTATGCTACAAATGCACCAGTTGCAATCAAAAGCAACTGTGGATTAGGTGAAATTTTGTTTAGAAAGTAGCAAAGATAAACGAAGCCCTTCTCAAATCTTGTATCATTTAAGAAATATTCAATATTTGACGTTCTTCCTACTTCACGGTAAAACTTAAGATAAGTTGTTGTGTCGTTACCGATGTATTCGTGGCGAAGCATCATCATCAACCCGAAAATGAAAAACATAAAGAAAACATAGTTCCTTTTGCTTTTCTCAGTTTTCTGGAAAACGAACTGTGCCGCAAATACTAAAAATACTAAAAAATAAAACAAAGACATTGTATATTACCCTTCAATCATACAAAATGCGCTAATCTTTAAAATGCAAAACCTTTGACGCAATCGATGCAACTCTTAATTTATATAAAAGCGGCACCAAAAAATCACGCTTAAGCCTTTGCTTGCCCTTTACCTGTCCATATTTAGAAAACAGCTTTTCAGCACCATCTTTTTTGTAGTCGCTGATAAATTGTTTTCTTCGTGGATTCATCCTTGTAGGTTCACGAAGAACCTGCTGAAGAATTTCTCCACGTTTAAATTCGGTAAGTGTTACCTCTCCCTTTATTTTCTCTATAATTTCCTCGCCTTTTTGGGTATTGACCAAAACGGCGGAAACCCCTGTGTTTTTGTCAAGGCTGGGCTTTACACGCTCTATACCCCAGAAATCTCCGATGGAGATATCTCCAACCCTTGACAAATTCATATAGCTGCATTTATAGCACACATCCCTGAATGATAAGTTTTGCTCATACATTCTGAGTACCGATGCCTGATAATTGCAAAAATCCGATATGTCCTTACTTTCAGTCAAAACCTTCAGTTGCTTATTTCTCCAACCCTTTTCTTTATCTCTGAAAGAGAAGTATGTAATTCTTTCGCCAAACTTTTTTTGTAAAAGCTCGATGTATTCGCCCCAAATTTTCGGGCTGAAAACACCATGGCAGAAAATATCAACTACGAAAAGCAAGCTATCATCAACCTTGTTTTCGCATAAAAACTGACGCATAGCACTGCACTGACAGGGCGTACCTACAAACAAAACCCTTTTGCCGTTTTCTAAATCACCTTTAACAAGCTCGTAAACACCTAAAATACTGCTCTGTGTGTATTTGGTGCCTGTTATCAGTGAAAGTTCCTCTTGCTTGTCGATGCCTCTGTGCTCAATAGCAAAAATATCAGTGTAACCCGCACCGTAAACTGTGCCTCCATTTTCAAGGAAAACATTTGCCAAAGCGGTAAACATCCCGCCCGAGCCACTGTTTTTTACAACCTCAACGTCCTTATTTATTGCGGAATAATACTTTTGATTATCTCCGCCGTTTTTTGCATTAAGCTTTAGCGATTCACAAATGATTTCGCATTTTTCGCATTTAATGCACTTTTCCTCATTTATTACAGAATGCAAAAAACCTAAATCGTCATTTGTAATTTCTATCGCATCTACGGGGCACTGTTTTTTGCAAAGCATACAACCCGTGCAGAACGATTTATCAGCTATTCCGTTTTTTTTTTAGAATCAAAGTGATTGAGAATTTTGTCTAAATTCTCAAGACCCTGATTTTTGTATTCCTCAACATTTTTGCGTATCTGAGTGTAGTCCATATCGGGAAGATTAACTGCTTCTTCTACAGTTTCAACAATACGCTCCTGTGTGCCAAGCTTTTCTGTTAAATTGTGCATACGAGCACCAAGCTGAGATATTTTTATAATAAGATTGCGTTCATAAATCGATGCAAAAACGCATCCGTGGAACGAATCTGTCAAAACGTACTCTGCATTTTTCATATAACCGAGCCATTCCTGCGGGCCGATATGCGGCTTCATAGAGCACTTGCAAAAGCCGTACGGGAAAGGAACATAAACCATTGGAAGCCCCTTTGCATTTGCAAATTCACGTGCAAATTTAACAAATGAAGCAGATGGCGACATCTGGTATACAAGCACATATTTGCCTTTATTCTTTGGCTGAATTGCAAGCTCGTCCCACTCCTCTGCTGTGAGGAAAAATGTCGGGTCGCAAGTGTCAAAAGCGTTTACGTCTGCAAAACTATTTAAATCATCTGCAATGATTTTCTCTCTGGTGCTTACTATCGCAAACTTTTCAAGATGCTCCTTAAACGCAGTCTTCTCCCCCTCGGGAATTCCTGAAAGTCCCATACTTGCGGCGTAGCTTGCTTTTTTATCATCATTTGTTACAAAATCAAAGAAATAGTTTAAGTCAAGACCTGTAAGCTTAGAGTTCCACACATTATCGCTCCCGACAATGTAACCGTCGTAAAGGTCAGCAATCTGAGCAATGTTCTTTTCAGTGAACTTTTTAGTAAGGATAAGCTTATCCTTCCTGAATTTCACAAATGCTCTCTTTTTGGGAAGCCTGCTGATAACGCCAATAATACTCGTGATATACTTTTTTACGCCCTTTGTCTTAAACGACTTAAGACAAAACGCACGGTCAGCAGCATCGCAGATGTAGTCTATAATCTCGTTTTCTGCACCTTTTTTTATTATGGCGTTCTGAAGAGCATAGCACTGAAGCATTGCACCGATATTATCATGTCTTTGGTAGGTTAATGTTGCGATTTTCATCGTTATCCCTGCCTTTACTTTCTGAATAAATATTTCTTAAATGTGTTAAATGACTTAAGTGTTCTTACAAGGTCATCCTTGTTTGTAAGACATTCGCCGAGTTTCATAAACATATAGCTTGGACGAAGATAGAACTTCTTTCTTGCGTAGTTACAGAATTCAACAAGCTCCTTGTCAGAAACCTCAGGTGTTGAAAGCACGCAGTTGTGCATACCGTCTTCTGTAAGCCACTGGTCATAGTTCTTAGCAGTGATATAGTTATTTTCTTTAGCCCACGCATAAGCCTCTGTTCCGGGATATACAATAAGCGGGAAATACTGAACTGTGTCAAGGCGAAGCTTTTTGCTGAACTCAAGCGTTTCGTTCATTGTTTCCTTAGTTTCGCCGGGGTTACCAACCATAAAGCAACCGTGAACACGCATTTTTGCTTTCTTAGCAGCCTTATTAAATTTAAGCGACTGCTCGAGCGTAATACCCTTGTGCATACCGTCAAGGACCTTCTGGCTTCCGCTTTCAAAGCCTACAACGACAAGACGGCAGCCTGCCTTTCTCATAAGCACCATTGTCTCGTAAGAAAGTGTTACTCTGCACTGTACAACCCACTTTATGTTAACTTTATTTTCAATTAAAAGATTACAGAACTCACGAACATTTTCCTGATCAACCGCAAAGTTATCGTCGTCAATAAGAATTTCCTTAACTTCGGGGAATTCTTTTGTTATGTACACACATTCCTCGTAAAGATTTTTTGCACTTCTCTTGCGATAAGCCTTACCAAACATTACCTGAGAGTACATACAGTAGAAGCACTTTGACGGACATCCTCTGCTTGAGAAAATGCTCACTGTCGGGAAGCTTACGTGTGCATAGAAATAGTCCTTGATATCAAGATACTTCTTGTATACTTCACTTACAAAAGGAAGCTCGTCAAGGTCGTGAATATATTCACGGTCCTCTGTTTCTTTGAGTGCACCGTCTTCTACGTAGCTTATACCCTTAACATCAGAAAGTGCCATCTTGCCCTCAATAGCTTCTGCAAGCTCGGGAAGAGTATAGTCATATTCGTGGCGTGCGATAAAGTCAATTGCCTTATGCTCGGGGATAATCTCAGCAACACAAGCAGTAGCATGTGTACCTACAAGGCAAATCTTTGCCTCGGGAAGCTTTGCCTTAAGCTCATCTGCAAAAGCAAGGTCGTTATTTATACTTGCAGTTGAAGTATCAATAACAATCATCTGCGGTGCAAACTCTACAATCTCAGCAAGGGTTTCCTCCTTGGTTGAGCACTTTGCAGGAGCATCAATAAGCTTTAAAGTATGTCCCTTTTTGTCAAGCACGCCTGTTGCGTAAGAAAGCCAAAGCGGGAAATATATTGTACCGCTTTTTGTTACAGCAGGGCTTCTTGAGCTTTTTGAGTATTTGTTTAAGAATGGTGGATTTAACATTACAATTTTCATTTTATTTTCCCGTCCTTTTCATTACTGCGTTAAAAGCATAGCACATAAAGTAGTACGAGCTTTTAACAAGTGATAATTTGTGGTATTTTCTATAGGTATACCATTGCCTTTTAATAACTTTGAATTTATTGCCCGTAAGTGAATTTGAGCTTACTCTGTAAAGTGAAAGCACTTCCTGCAGAGCGTAAGCCTCATACCCACGGCTTAAGATATCCTGCCACGTGCACTGATCCTCCGTATGATTAAGTGGAGGCATATAAAACTCGCCCGATTTTTTGCGGTTAACCATAACCGTCAAACACGCTATAGCAGTGTTTCTAAATATATCCTCGTAGGTCATTTTATTGGGTACGGATATCACCTTTCCCAAAGCATCTTTTTCATCGATGTTCTGATACTTCGTGTATGTAAGCACATATCCGTTTTCTTCCATAAACTTAAGCTGTTTCTCCAGCTTATCCGGCAAAAACAAATCGTCGCTGTCCAGAAAAGCAATGTAGTCGCCCTTTGCGAGCTTCAGTGCAGTGTTTCTGGCACTTGCAACACCACCGTTTTTTTCCTGCTTTACTACTTTTATTCTGTCGTCCTTGTCAGCATACTGCTTTGCGACATCGTATGTATTATCCTTTGAGCAGTCATCAACGATTATCATTTCCCAGTCAGTATGCGTTTGGGCGAGAACGCTTTCGATGGTTTTTGCTATAGATTTTTCGGCATTATAAGCCGGCGTAATTATAGAAATCATAAGCTATTACCCCACCTTTTCCTTTTCTTCAACTGCACCCTCTACAACACTCTCGTGCTTTAATACTGAAAACACGGTTTTTATAAAGCACTTGCAGTCAAAAAGAAAGCTTAAATTCTCTACATATTCACCATCGAGCTTGGCTTTTAGCTCAATCGGTATTTCATCACGCCCGTTTATCTGTGCCCAGCCTGTAAGACCGGGCTTAACATCATTTGCACCATACTTATCACGTTCTGCAATAAGGTCGTACTGGTTCCACAGTGCAGGTCTTGGCCCGATAATGGTCATATTCCCGATAAAAATATTAAAAAGCTGCGGAAGCTCATCAAGCGAATATTTTCTTATGAATGTTCCCGACCTTGTTATGTACGAATTTGCACCCTGCAGCTGATGCGTCGGCACATTTTGAGGAGTCTCGGTATACATACTCCTGTACTTAAAAATATCAAACTCCGTTTTTCCCTTACCTATTCGCTTTTGTTTAAATATCACGGGGCCTTTAGAATCGAGCTTTATAACAATCGCGATTATAAGCATCGGGATTGCCAGCACAATAATCCCCATAAGCGATAAAACCACATCTATCGCCCTTTTAAAGAACTTTTTATACATTTTCCTTTTCCCCTTAGAGGGCAAGATAAGCACACTTTTGCCCAATTATACATATTCTATTTTATTTTACCACTTTTTTTGTACATTGTCAACAAAAAGAAGCGTGCCGCTTCACCCTTGTCGCACTCTTACCAAGTGCAGACATTAATTCCTGCGTTTTAATTTTACGCAATTTCCTGTACAACCAATAAAAACGACCGCAATATTCCTTTATTGCGGTCGTTTTGTTTTAGCCGTTATAGAAGTTCCGGCTTAAAAATTCGTCCTGATATTCTTTTGAAAGAGCAACAAACTGCACTGAAAAACCGTACATTCTTACTATGATATGACCATACTTTTCAGGCTCTTTCTGTGCTTTTAATAAGTCCTCTTTATTTACACAGTTAATCTGCATAATCTGTGCTTTGGATGCGGCACATCCGCGCAAAAATGCATTCAGTATCTCTTTGCTTGAGCTTGCTGCCGGTAAAATCACGTTTATTACCGTTCCCTTAGAGAAGTTACTGCTCTCAAAATATCTAAGTCCCGAGAAAACGTCTGTAACAGATTTTATTTTATGAAGTCTTGACGGTGTAAATCCCTGAGAAATCACATCCCCGTTATATCTTCCGTTGGGTGTAGCTTTAATATTTTTGCCCCACCATACAACCTCAGTATACATAAATGAGCCAATCTGCCACTTTCCGCCGTAAGATGTCGGGAGATTTCTCGTCATATTATAAATATCATCTGCCAGCTTTCCCGTCATCCGTGCCGACTCCTCTGAGCTGTCCCCATAAGAGGGCGCTTCAAGCACGAGATTACGAAGCTTTTCATCCTGCCAGTTATTTTTGCAGGCATTCAATAGTTCTTTAAGTGTGCACAGTTTCTTGTCAAAGCACACATCCTTAATTGCAAGGAGTGAGTCAACGGTGTCGGGAAATGCTGCAAGATACATATTCTCCCAGTTGTATGTAGCACCGCCGTTTGTGTAGTCAGTTCTTTTTTCAAGAGGTCCATACATAAGCGCAGATGTAACACAAAACGGAGCAACTCTTGACCAGTTGCGCATTCCAATTGACTCATCATTTGCCTTTTTCTTTATGATTTCAAGTATGTTATGCACAACTGCATTGTAAACCTCATCAAAGGTTTCGCAATTTTCAAGTGCCTTAATGTCAAGTTGACACTCCTTTATCTTTTCTTCGGGCATATATATCGACCACTCCAACGCTTTAAGAGTGTTAACATACTGTCCGCTCTGTGCCTTGCAATAGTCATCCGCACCTGCATCCCAGCATCCTCCCACTGAGTAGTTTAAAGCGTGTTCCTTTTTAAACCCATGCTTTATAAGTGCGGGTAGTATTGCATCATCATTACAGTAAAGTAAAATACTTTTCTGACTAAGTATAGGTCTGTTAATAAGCGTAAGGTATTCCTCAGACGAATTTTCACTGTAACGGCATTTTATTTTGGGATACATATTGTCAAGTTCAAAATGCGCGGTTAAGATGAATTCCGTGATTTTATTGAAAACTTCATTGCCGTTTTCGTCGCAACCACCAACTGTTATTGCATTTTCATATTCGTAGTCGGCATAGCCGGTCATTTTCTTACTCTTATCAATATGTGCATCCCAGATAGTAAGAAACAAGCAAACTAAATCATAAATTTCTTCGTCTGAAACTCCGTTTTTCTTGTCGTTATCATAAAGCGGCGCCAACAAAACGTCAACTCTTCCCATTGAACCATAGCCTATTCCCTCTATCGTACCTACCGCTTTTCTGATAAATGTAAGTGTATTAAGCCCCTCATACACGGTTTCGGGTTTATTCCACGGCACTCTTTTTGCTGTATCTGCAATAAGCTTAAGAGTTTTTATCTTCTCTTCATCTGTTTCGTTCTTTATCTTTTCTTCTGCACACTCTGCAAATTTTTCACTGATTTTTTTAAGAGCTAAAATTCCCGCTATCGCACAATTTACAAAGTCTGTTTCTTCCTGATTTTCGCAAAGCTTAAGAGCTTCCACAGCTTCCTCATAAACACCTTTTAAGCCTCTCTCAAAAATCTTTTTGTACGGAAGTCTGAAATGCTCTAAATCCATATAAATATCATTACTGCAAATAAGCTGCTCTTCAACATTTGCAAGGTGGCTTTTATACATTTTTGGATTTTCGGTTTCTGGAATATGGCGGTTACGCTCAATAAGCCAGCCATTTGCGTGGCGCATTCCGCGAAGGTAATGTCCGTCGCTATAGGGATGGAGTGCCCCCGTTTCAAAATAAAAGGGTACATCATCAAACAGAATTGGCTCAAAATTATCTGCAATACATTCGTATTGCTTTGCCTTTAATTCGTAATTGTTTAGTGTTGGGTTTTCATCAAACATTTTATCCAGATAACTATAACACTTTTCCTGTAGTTTTTGTGCGTTAACCGGTGCTTGATTAAGGTAATAATCATTAAGTATTTCTTTAACTAATTTATACTCCACTGTCATCACTCCTCACCTTGCACTCTATCACAATAAAAAAAAATACGCAATGTAAAATACTGCAAATTTGTAAAAAACAGAAACTTATTGACATATACATTTTGCTGTGATAAATTTAAGGCAAGGGGGGATTGGTATGGATTTTTTTTACATTGATAAAATTGTGGGAACATTTCGTCTTTATTCTGAGGGGCACTCTCTTTCACACTCTAAGAAAAGGCGTGTTCACCATTTAGCATATCACCTGTTGGGTGAAAACGTACATACCATAAACGATAAGGAAACACCTATCAATACTGACACTCTGCTTTTTCTGTCAAAAAACGATTCGTACGGCTTTAATTGCACAACCCCTACCGAAAGTATTTCAATCGAGTTTATAGCTGACACTGATATGGAAAGCTTTACGCTCGACTGCTCGGATAGCCCCAAAATAAAAACCTTGTTTAAAACGCTCGCATCGCTTAAAAATTTAGATGATAAAAACAATATGTTTTTGTCCATTTCTGTATTGTATGAAGTTTTTAATGAAATCGATAAACTCCAACAAAAAAAATACAAATCTTCTGCTGAAAAAAGTAAGCTTCATCCTGCCGTTACATATATTCAGGAGCATTTCACGGATAAGATAATAACAAACGAGGCTTTGGCAAAAATGTGCAATTTAAGCGAAAGGCGTTTTATTACGCTGTTCAACGATGTTTACGGCTTAACACCCAATCAGTTTGTTATTCGCAAAAAATTATCTCTGGCAGAAACGCTTCTCACATCCAAGCTTTATTCAATCGGGCACATCTCGGAAATGTGTGGATTTTCTGACATTTACTACTTTTCCAAAGCATTTAAAAAATATATGAACGTAACACCGAGCGAGTACAAGAAAAATATTTAGCTTGTTACTCTGGGAAAAAACAGCTTTTCGTTTTTTTCATCAACGCAGACAAATGCGTAGCCGTTTTCAAAATGAGTGTTTCCCAGAAACTTCAGCGGGTTATCTTCCCTTTTGCATGGGAGCGCGATAATCTCGTAACTCTCCCCTTTCCCGAGCCAGTAATGCCCGTACTTTTTAAAACAATCATAAACACTTTGATTGCATAATATATATTTTACTGCATCGGTCATTTCACCGAAGCGTTTTTCCGTAATTTTCCGCCACGAAAGATTTTGAAGCTCGAGTGGCGGTTTTTCTTTTTTTTCCTTTTTTTCGATATTCTCACTGTAGTAGCCTATAAGCATCTGTCGTCCGCTTTGCGTTATAAGAATTCCATTGTGGTTTGCAGTGTCAATTTCCTTTTCGAGCTTGCCGTCAACAAGGTTTCCGATTTGCTTTGCTTCATTTCCTATAAGCCATGCCTTAAGTACGCCGTTTATGCCTGATACTTTTATTTTTATGCTATGGTCGTCCACCTCGGCAATCCCGCCACCCATCTCTGCAAGCGGAGTAAAAGAAATTGTCTTTTTCATAAAATTCACCTCAGTAAATTCTACTGAGAAAAATGCAAAATATTATCAATTTATGAATTTTTTTCGCACAATATAAAAATTTCATCCTAAGGGGTTGAAAAATTTTTTGGGTATGGTAAAATGTATTGGTAGGAATTTTTTCCAAAACAATGTTTATTTGGAGGTAATTATAATGAACATCAAACCACTTGGCGACAGAGTCGTAATCAAAATGGTGGAAACTGAAGAAACGACAAAGAGCGGCATCGTACTTCCGGGCAGCGCAAAGGAAAAGCCTCAGTATGCAGAAGTTGTTGCTGTTGGCCCCGGCGGCGTTGTTGACGGCAAGGAAATTGCTATGGAAGTTAAAGTTGGAGACAAAGTAATTCTCAGCAAATATGCAGGCACAGAAGTTAAGCTTGATGGTGTTGAATACACAATTCTCCGTCAAAATGACATTCTTGCAAAATTAGACTAAGAAAGGAAGATACAAATGGCTAAGGATATTTTATTTGGCGAAGAGGCCCGCAAGGCTCTTCAAAGCGGTGTAGACCAGCTTGCTAACACCGTAAAGGTAACTCTTGGTCCCAAGGGCAGAAACGTAGTCCTTGACAAAAAATTTGGTGCACCGCTCATCACTAACGACGGTGTTACAATTGCAAAGGAAGTTGAGCTTGAAAACCGTTTCGAAAATATGGGTGCTCAGCTCGTTCGTGAAGTTGCAACAAAAACAAACGATGTTGCAGGCGACGGTACAACAACAGCAACACTTCTTGCACAGGCAATTATCCGCGAGGGTCTTAAAAACGTTGCAGCAGGTGCAAACCCGATGGTACTTCGCAAGGGTATTTCAAAGGCAGTAGACGTTGCAGTTAAGTACATTGTTGACAGTGCAAAGAAGGTAAACGGCAAGGAAGATATCGCACGTGTTGCAGCTATCTCTGCAGGAGACGATACAATCGGTGCACTCATTGCAGACGCTATGGATAAGGTTTCAAGCGACGGCGTTATTACTATTGAAGAAGGAAAAACTGCTGAAACCTACAGCGAGGTTGTTGAGGGTATGCAGTTTGACCGCGGTTACCTCTCACCCTATATGGTAACTGATACAGAAAAAATGGAAGCAGTTCTTGATGACCCGTATATTCTTATTACAGACAAAAAGATTTCAAACATTCAGGATATTCTTCCCATCCTCGAGCAGATTGTTCAGCAGGGTAAGAAGCTTCTTATCATTGCAGAAGATATTGAGGGTGAGGCTCTCACAACTCTTATCGTTAACAAGCTCCGTGGTACATTTACCTGCGTTGCAGTAAAGGCTCCCGGCTTTGGCGACAGAAGAAAGGCAATGCTTCAGGATATTGCAATTCTTACAGGCGGCACAGTTATCAGCGAAGAGCTTGGTCTTGACCTTAAGGAAACTCAGTTTGAGCAGCTCGGCAGATGCCGTCAGGCTAAGATTTCCAAGGAAAACACAATCCTTGTTGATGGTCTTGGTGATTCAGCCGCAATTAAGGACAGAGTTAACCAGATTCGTGCAGAGTATGATAAGTCAACAAGCGAATTCGATAAGGAAAAACTTCAGGAACGTCTTGCGAAGCTCGCAGGCGGGGTAGCAGTAATCAAGGTTGGTGCTGCAACCGAAACACAAATGAAGGAAATGGAGCTTCGCATTGAAGACGCACTTAACGCTACAAAGGCAGCAGTTGAAGAAGGCGTTGTTGCAGGCGGCGGCACAAGCTTTATCCTTGCTACAAAGACACTTGCTTCATTTGTTGAAACACTTTCAGGTGATGAAAAGACAGGTGCGCTTATCATCCTCAAGGCTATTGAAGAGCCTCTTAAGCAGATTTGTGAAAACGCAGGCATCGAGGGTGCAGTCGTTGTTGAAAAGATTAAAAACTCAGCTGAGGGCATTGGCTACAACGCACTTACAGACGAGTACGTTGATATGATTGCATCAGGTATTGTAGACCCCGCTAAGGTTACAAGAAGTGCACTTCAGAACGCTGCATCAGTTTCAAGCATGGTTCTCACAACAGAAAGTGTTGTTGCAGATCAGCCTAAGGAAGATGTTGCAGCAGCTCAGGCAGCAGCTATGGCTGGTGGCATGGGCGGCGGAATGTATTAAAGAGGATGACAATGTCATCCTCTCGCAAGCGAAGTTTTGCGGTGCAAAACATTCACTTGCGAAAAAGGGCTTTCGTTCGCACGACGCTCACCGCGTCAGCCCTTATAAGGTGTTAAAATTGAGGTACACGCCCTCGATTTTAACTGATTTTATTGTTAAGGGGATGCCCCTTAACAATCCCCTCAAAATACAACGTATACAAAAAAGCTATTCCAGTTTGGAATAGCTTTTTTTATTTAATTTTTCAGTATTCTCTCGGGGTTCTTTGTAAGTATCTTTTCAATATCTTTGTCTTTAAGCCCAAGAGACATAAATGTTTCGTATTCATCCTTGGGGCTCCACATCGGGAAGTCCGACCCAAACACAAAACGGTCTGCGCCGTAAAGGTTTATAAGCTCCTTTGCACGCAGCTTACCCAATGTCGCAAATGAGCTTGACGTATCCATAAAGCAGTTTTCGTCTTTTAAAAATTCGTATGCTAAATCAGGCATAGACCATCCACCGAAGTGTGCCGCAATAACACAAAGCTTAGGAAATTTTGCAAGCAGCTTTTTCACTCTTGACGGATGTGAATAATCATACCTGTAATCGCCGCAGTGGATAAGCACGGGAAGTCCAAGCTCTTGTGCCGCCTCGTAAATTTCATCCATATCCTTTGAATTTACCTTGAACTTTTGCGTATCAGGATGGATTTTTATTCCATGAAGACCAATATTTTTTATTCTCTCAACTTCCTCTGCCCCGTTTTCAAGGTCTGGATGGATTGTCCCAAAACCTACAAACTGCTCGTATTTTTCACACTGCTCCTTTATAAAGTTATTTATGCTTGCAACCTGTTTTGGGATTGTTGCAACCGAATGAACAATGTGCTTATTTATAGGAGAATTTTCTGAAAGTTCCAGAAGAGCCTCCGCCGTACCATGCCCCTCCATCTCGATATTATAAAACTGCCCGACAGCCTCAACTGCGCGGGAAGCGATTTTTTCGGGATAAATGTGAGCGTGAAAATCGTATATATTCATAACCCGACTTCCTTTTTTGTTTAACGGGGCTACAAATTGTAGCCCCGTTAATTCTTATTCAAAATTGTATCCTGTTTCGATAGCTTTAAGGTTAACCTCAAGCATATCAGCACGCTTTGCAGATATTACCTTTTTAAGACCTGCTTCAAGTCCGTCGTAATTAACTGCACCTGTTTCCTTAATCATCTTGCCAACCATTATCATATTAGCAAGTGTCGGAGCGTTAATATCCTTAGCAATTTTTGTTGCTGGAATGTAGCATACCTTAACATCATCACGCTCAACCTTTTTGTCGATAAGTGATGAATCAAGAATAATGCATCCACCCTCTTTAACAGTATCCTGATATTTTTCGAGCGACGGAAGATTCATCGCAAACAAAACATCGGGATTTGCAATAATGGGCGAGCCTACTTTTTCATCGCTCAAAATTACGGAGCAGCTTGCAGTACCGCCACGCATTTCGGGACCGTAAGACGGAAGCCAGCTTACGTTTTTGCCTTCGGTAAGCCCCATATAAGCAAGGAACTTACCTGCGAAAAGAACACCCTGACCGCCAAATCCGGCAATTATAATCTGTGTTGTATTACTCATAGCTACTTCCTCCCATCACTCGTTATCCGCTGTTTTATCGCAGTAAACGCCAAGCGGATAGTACGGAATCATCTTTTCTTCAACCCATTCAAGAGCCTTCTGAGGTGTCATACCCCAGTTTGTCGGGCAGCTTGAAACAACCTCAATAAGAGAGAAGCCTTTGCCGTTTACCTGATTTTCAAACGCCTTTTTGATTGCAGCCTTAGCAGCCTTAATGTTTTTAACATTGTTTACTGCAACACGATGCAAATAGCGGGGTCCGTCAAGTTGTGAAAGCATTTCACAAACTCTTATCGGGAAACCTGCAGTGCTTGTATCACGTCCGTAAGGAGAGGTCTGTGTAACCTGACCGGGAAGTGATGTCGGTGCCATCTGACCGCCTGTCATACCATAGATTGCGTTATTTACGAAAATAACTGTGATATTTTCGTTACGGGCAGCAGAGTGAACTGTTTCTGCCATACCGATTGATGCGAGGTCGCCATCGCCCTGGTATGTAAAAACAATCTTTGAGGGGTCTGCTCTTTTTATACCTGTTGCAACTGCCGGTGCACGACCGTGAGCAGCCTCAACCATATCACAAGCAAAATAGTTATAT
This sequence comes from Clostridia bacterium, assembly GCA_045580605.1. Taxonomy (GTDB): domain Bacteria; phylum Bacillota; class Clostridia; order UMGS1883; family UMGS1883; genus UMGS1883. Next base: position 19,042 of record JAZNOC010000066.1, read on the forward strand.
GCCATAACGGCGCATCCAACGGGTGCAACACCTATTGTTTTACCTTCTATACCAAGCTCATCAATAGCCTCTGCTACAAGTCTGTGAATAATACCGTGTGTACAACCGGGGCAATAGTGCATCGGTGCATCGGTAAGTGCATGCGGCTTTTCAAATACTATACTCATTAGTTTGCTCCCCCTTCTTTGATTTTTTCGAGAACCTGTTCGGGCGAAACAATCATTCCGCCTACACGGTTGCAAAGCTCTACGGGTTTCTTACATTCGATTGCAAGCTTAACGTCTTCAATCATCTGACCCATAGAAAGCTCAACACAGATAAAGCGGTTTACCTTATCTGCAGCCTTAAGAAGCGCATCCTTCGGGAAAGGCCAGAGGGTAATCGGTCTTATCATACCAACCTTTATACCCTGACTTCTTGCCTCAACAACAGCATTCTGCGCTACTCTTGCGGCAATACCGAATGCAACAACGCAGATTTCTGCGTCGTCCATCATAAATTCTTCGTACATAACCTCGTTTTTCTCAACCTCGGCATACTTCTCAAAGCGGGCGAAGTTAAGCTGTTCGAGTTCTTCCGGAACAAGTGAAAGTGAATTTACAATATTGTGCTTACGCTTCATCTCTGTTCCTGTAACAGCCCAGGGCTTGTCATATTCCTTAACCTCTACATCGTTAAGCTCAACAGGCTCCATCATCTGACCCATTGTACCATCTGCAAGAATCATAGAGGTCATTCTGTACTTATCTGCAAGGTCAAAGCCCTTGATTGTAAGGTCAGCCATTTCCTGAACAGAAGACGGGGCGAGAACAATCATCTTGAAGTCGCCGTGTCCGCCACCCTTAGTTGCCTGGAAGTAGTCAGACTGAGAGGGCTGAATGCCACCAAGACCGGGGCCACCACGCTCAACGTTAATTACAAGTGCGGGAAGGTCAGAGCCTGCCATATAAGAAAGTCCCTCGCTCTTAAGCGAAATTCCTGGGCTTGAAGAAGATGTCATAACTCTCTTACCTGTCGAAGCTACGCCGTAAACCATATTTATAGCAGCAACTTCACTCTCCGCCTGAAGGAATGTTCCGCCGATTTTGGGCATTCTCTTAGCCATATAAGCGGCAACCTCTGTCTGAGGAGTAATCGGATATCCAAAGTAATGTCTGCAGCCCGCCTTGATAGCAGCTTCAGCGAGAGCTTCATTACCTTTCATTAAAACCTTATCTGCCATTTGTAAAACCTACCTTTCTACCTTGATGATGCAGTCGGGACACATTGTCGCACAGAATGCACAGGCAATGCAAGCCTCCTGGTCAGTAATTTCTACGGGCGAATGGCCCTTTTTGTTAATTTTGTCCTTCGCAAGCTGCAAAAGATTTTTCGGGCAAGCGTTTACGCAAAGTCCGCAACCCTTACAGTTGTCGGTATCAAAAGTCAATTTAGCCATTTTATCTATCTCCTTTTATATAATTTTTTCTTGTAATTTAAGCGGGAAAACATTTTCTATACAACCCTTGGCTTCTTCGTACAAATTTTCAGGCACCGTTGTCATAACGATTGGAAGTCCCGAAAGAGACGCAAGCTTTTTAATTTCTTCGTCTGTATCAAGCACAGTTTTAACAGTTGTGTTTACGCCAAGATTTGAATTGTTGATTATTGCCGTGAATGGAATTTTAGATGCAAACTCAATCTCGCGCATTACCTCTATTGCCTCTTCGGCAGTTCTTGTAAGCGGTCTGTAAAGATTTGCAACGAAAATCATTTCATAATCGTTTTCCTCAAGAATTGTCGGGGTATATCTACCAAGCGCGAGAGCACCGCGGTCATCACCGCCAACATCCATAATAAGCACCGTTTTTCTGTCCTCTAAAGCAGGATAAATTTCCTTTGGGAGTGCAGGTGCATCGAGGTTTGTATTTGCGTACTGCGAAGCTACAACCTCAATCCCCTTTTCCCGAAGCCTTTTCTCACTGTCCTTAGACCTGAAATACGGATTTACAATATCAATGTCGCAAAGAGCAACCTTTTTCTCTTCGCTGATTTTCTCGGCAAGGTTTACGGCAATGTTTGTTTTTCCGCTACCGTAATGCCCTGCAAGAAGCATAACACGTTTTATATTCAACGGCTCCACCTCTTAAAGCTTATTTCTCATAATCTTACCGCTTGTTGTCTTAGGAAGCTCATCGCGGAACACCACAATTCTGGGATACTTATAAGGAGCAGTGTTCTTTTTAACGTAATCCTGAATTTCCTTTTTAAGTTCTTCAGGAGGAATTGTACCCTTTGTAAGAACTATGCTTGCTTTAACGACCTGACCGCGAACCTCGTCAGGTTCTGCAGATACGCCACATTCAAGAACATACGGAAGTTCCATAATAACGTTTTCAATCTCGAACGGTCCTATGCGATAGCCACTTGACTTGATAACATCGTCAATTCGGCTTACATACCAGTAGAAGCCGTCCTCATCACGCCAGGCAACGTCGCCCGTGTGATACAAACTGTCTCTGAACGCATCCTTTGTTTTTTCTTCGTCGCCAAAGTATTCCTTGAATAAGCCACACGGAAGTTTATCGTCAATTCTGATAACGATTTCGCCGTTTTCACCAACGCCAACGCTCTTTCCGTCAGGGTCAACAAGGTCAACATTATAAAGCGGAACAGGTTTACCCATTGAGCCAAGCTTGTGCTTTGAGCCAAACAGGTTACCGATTACAAGCGTAGTTTCACTCTGTCCGAAGCCCTCCATAACCTCAAGCCCTGTAAGGCTCTTAAGCTGACGGAAAACCTCGGGGTTAAGTGCCTCACCCGCAATAGTCGCATGCTCAACAGAAGAAAGGTCATACTTTGTAAGGTCTTCCTTTATAAGCATCCTGTACATTGTCGGCGGTGCACAAAATGTTGTGATTTTATATTTTGCAAACATCGGAAGTATGTTTGCGGCATTAAACTTATCAAAATCGTATACGAAGATTGCACCCTCGCAAAGCCACTGACCGTAGAGCTTGCCCCACATAGCCTTAGCCCAGCCCGTATCGGAAATAGTAAGATGCAATCCCTCGGGATTTACGCAGTGCCAGTAGTTTGCAGTGATAAAGTGCCCAAGCGGATACTTGTATGAGTGAGTTGCAATTTTGGGATAACCTGTTGTGCCTGACGTAAAGTACATAAGCATTGTATCATCACCGCAGGGAGTATCCTCAGTCCTCTCATAAACATCGGAGAAGAGTGTGTATTCACTGTCAAAATTATGCCAGCCCTCACGCTCGCCGTTAACAATAATCTTTGTTGCAAGCGTGGGAGACTCTTTCTGTGCAAGCTCTGCCTGATGCGCAACATCACCGTCAGCAGTACATACAATTGCAGATATACCTGCCGCATTGCATCTGTACGAGATATCATGCTCCTGCAAAAGATTTGTTGCGGGAATTGCGACTGCACCAATTTTGTGAAGAGCAAGTATAGAAAACCAGAACTGATAATGTCTCTTTAAAATAAGCATTACCTTGTCGCCCTTTTTGATGCCGAGCGATGTAAAGTAGTTTGCAACCTTGTTTGAGTAAAGCATCATATCCTTAAATGTAAAGCGTCTTTCTTCGCCTTCATTTGAAATATGAAGCATTGCAAGCTTGTCGGGTCTTTTTTCTGCTAAGCCATCAACTATGTCATAAGCAAAGTTAAACTTATCCTCGTTTTCAAACGTGAGAGACAAAAGGGCGCCACGCTCATCCTCTTTGGGGTGGATAAAGTTGTGGTAAAGCCTTCTGTAAGGCTGCTTCACCTTAACCTTGGTAGGCTCTGCAATTTCCTGAGTTTCACTCACTTTGTCTGTTGATGGATTAAGTACGATTGCATAGAAAAGGCAATCCTCGCCGCCAACTGCCACCATACCATGCGGAGTTGAGCTGTTGTAATATATACTGTCGCCCTCACTTAATATTTCAGTGTGCTGACCAATCTGTACCTTAAGCTTACCTTTTATAATAATATCACATTCCTGACCCTCGTGGGTAGTAAGCTCGATATCACGGTTTTCAGCCTGCGGATCGTAAACTGCGTTAACGTAAAGAGGTTCTGCAATTCTGTTTTTAAAGGTAGGAGCAAGGTTGTAGTAAATCATATCGTGCGCCTGCTCAATTCGCTGACCCTCACCCTTTTTCGTTACAGTATACGACTTAAGATTGGGGCTGACACCCTCAATAATATCAGTTACGTCAACGTGAAGAGAAAGTGCACACCTGTAAATAAACGCAAAGCTTAAATCGTGCTCTCCGTTTTCGCAGGCTACATACTCTTCCCTTGAAACATCGCAAAGCTTTGACATTGTTTCAATGCTTAAGCCCTCGATTTCTCTCAGCTCTTTAATACGAGCCGCCATAAGCTTGATTTTATAGTCAAGCCCTGTAATAATTTTTTCTTCCATAAGATACTCTCCTTTTAGGGCAAACACAAATGCTCGCCCCAAGATGTGATAAAAATCTTGAGACGAGCATTATATCTTTGATATAAAATACCCGCGGTACCACTCAAATTGCATACAAGATGCCACTTCAGGCTCCAACAAGCCCTACGCTATTAACGCAAGCATAACGGGAAGGGTCTACTTTCTGCACAACAGAGTTCTTCCTTCCGGCTCAGGAGCTACAGATTGCAAAGGCCCTCTTTATGGCTTGCACCAACCGCCAATTCTCTTAAAAGACTGCCAAAGCATCACTCTCCGTCAATGCCTTTATTATTCATATACTATTATTTTTACCACATATATATCAATTTGTCAAGCTTTTTATTTAAAGAACTTAACCGCTGCCTCAAACATTCTTATGTCGTAGTTTCCTTCGACGTTCTTGTAAAGGCCGCTGCCAACTCTTTCACTGTGTCCCATCTTACCAAAGACTCTGCCATCGGGAGATGTGATACCCTCAATTGCATACATTGAATTATTGGGGTTAAAGTGAATATCTCCAGTTGCGTTATTATCTGCATCAACATACTGAGTTGCAATCTGTCCGTTTTTGGCAAGCTCTTTTATAAGCTTTTCGTCAGCAATAAATCTGCCCTCGCCGTGAGAAATCGGCACGCTGTAAACATCACCAACATTTGTAAGTGAAAGCCAGGGAGATTTGTTTGAGGCAACACGTGTGCGTACAATTCTTGACTGGTGGCGTGCAATGGTGTTAAAGGTGAGTGTCGGGCAAGTTTCATCAGTATCAATAATCTTGCCGTAAGGAACAAGACCAAGCTTTATAAGTGCCTGGAAACCGTTACAGATACCACACATAAGGCCGTCGCGGTTGTCAAGAAGGTCTGTAACGCCGCTGCGGATTTCATCATTTCTGAAGAATGCAGTTATAAACTTACCGCTTCCGTCAGGCTCATCACCGCCTGAGAAACCACCGGGAATGAATACCATCTGTGATTCTTTAAGAATATTTGCAAATTCCTTAACACTGTCTGAAATTCCCTTTGCGGTAAGGTTATTTATAACGAAAATCTTTGCCTCTGCACCGGCATTTTCCACCGCCTTAGCACTGTCAAACTCACAGTTTGTTCCGGGGAATACGGGAATAAGCACCTTAGGCTTAGCAGTTTTGACACTTGCAAACTTACGCTCTGTAGCCTCAAAACTAAAGTTTTCCATTTCAGTAGCCTTCTGCTTAATATTGCAGCTGTAAACACTTTCAAGCTTCTCTTCATAGATGTTAAGAAGCGAAGCAAGTTCAACACATTCGCCCTTGTAGCAGATGCTTTCCTTTTCAGTTACCTTTCCGATAACTGTTTCGTCTGTCTCACCCTCTACCTCGAGCACAAATGCACCATAGTTGTAGCCAAAAATATCTTCAAGTGAAAGTACATCGTTAAGTTCTGCACCTAAACCGTTACCAAAGCACATCTTCATCACTGCTTCAGCCACGCCGCCCATACCGGGTGTATAGCAGGCTTTAGCCTTGCCGTTTGAGAGAAGCTTTCTTACCTTATCAAAATTCTCGATAAGAGATTTTGTAACAGGGAGATTATTTTCGTCGTACTCAGGCTTAATAAGAACAATACTATTTCCTGCACATTTAAACTCAGGAGAAACAATGTCTTTGATTTTTTCAGTTGTTACGGCAAAGGAAACAAGTGTCGGCGGAACATCAAGGTTTTCAAAGCTTCCGCTCATCGAGTCCTTACCGCCTATTGAGCCAATGCCAAGCTCCATCTGTGCCTTAAATGCACCAAGGAGTGCGCTAAACGGCTTGCCCCAGCGCTTCGGGTCGCCTGAAAGACGCTCAAAGTATTCCTGGAATGTAAGATAAACGTCTTTAAATTCTGCACCTGTTGCAATAAGCTTACAAACAGATTCCACAACTGCAAGATACGCACCGTGATACTGGCTCTTTTCCATTATAAACGGGTTATATCCAAAGGACATAAGCGAGCAATCGTCAGTGTCCTTTCTTTCTGTTGAGATTTTTTGTACCATTGCCTGAATTGGCGTAAGCTGATTTTTACCGCCAAATGGCATAAGCACTGTGCCTGCACCGATTGTTGAGTCGAAACGCTCCGAAAGTCCTCTCTTTGAGCAGATATTCAAATCGCCTGCAAGGCTCTCGTAGTTTTCCCTAAATCCACCCTTTACTTCCTTTTCGTAAGGCTGGCACTTTGACGCCAGTACATTTATATGCTTTTCAGCACCGTTTGAGTTAAGGAACTCTCTGCTGATATCGCAAATCTTGACACCATTCCAGTTCATTACAAGGCGGGGATTTTCCGTTACCCGAGCCACGGGGCACGCCTGAAGGTTTTCACTGTTTGCAATTTCAAGGAAACGCTCAACGTTTTCCTTTTCTATTACAACAGCCATTCTCTCCTGAGATTCGCTGATTGCAAGCTCTGTGCCATCAAGACCCTCGTACTTTTTGGGAACTGCGTTAAGGTCAATTTCAAGACCGTCAGCAAGCTCACCAATAGCAACAGAAACGCCGCCTGCACCGAAGTCGTTACAACGCTTAATCATAAGGCAGGCTTCCTTGTTCCTGAAAATTCTCTGGAGCTTTCTCTCCTCGGGCGCATTACCCTTCTGTACCTCAGAACCGCAGGTTTCGATAGATTCAACAGTATGCGACTTTGATGAGCCTGTTGCACCGCCGCAACCGTCTCTGCCTGTGCTTCCGCCAAGGAGAACTACAACGTCTCCGTCAAGCGGAGTTTCACGCCTTACGTTTTCCTTAGGTGTTGCAGCAATAACTGCACCGATTTCCATTCTCTTAGCGGCATAGCCGTCATGATAAATCTCATCTACAATACCTGTAGCAATACCAATCTGGTTACCGTAAGAAGAATATCCTGCTGCAGCAGTTGTAACAATCTTTCTCTGCGGGAGCTTACCCTCGATTGTTTCATTTATAGGCTTAAGCGGGTCTGCCGCACCCGTTACACGCATCGCACCGTAAACATAGCTTCTGCCTGAAAGCGGGTCGCGGATTGCACCACCGATACAGGTTGCTGCACCGCCAAAAGGCTCTATTTCGGTAGGATGGTTATGTGTTTCGTTCTTAAAGAGAAGAAGCCACGGCTCTTTTTTACCATCTACAGTTACATCGATGCAAACTGTACAAGCATTGATTTCTTCTGATTCGTCAAGTTTGTCAAGCTTTCCGTTTGCCTTAAGATGCCTTACTGCAAGTGTCGCAATATCCATAAGGCAGATGCTCTTTGTTCTGCCAAGCTCTTTTCTTGTAGCAATGTACTCTTCATAAGTTTTCTGCAAGAGCTCGTCTTCAAATGTAACATCATCAATAATTGTCTGGAATGTCGTATGACGGCAGTGGTCAGACCAGTAGGTGTCAATCATACGGATTTCTGTGATGGTAGGATCTCTGTCTTCCTTAATAAAATACTGCTGACAGAAAGTGATATCATCAATATCCATAGCAAGACCATATTCCTTGATAAATGCCGCAAGGCCATCACGGTCAAGCTTGGTAAACCCGTCAAGTGTTTTAACACTTGTGGGGATTTCGTATTCTACATTAAGTGTTTCGGGCTTTTGAGTTGAAGCCTCTCTTGCTTCTACGGGGTTAATTACATACTTTTTGATTTCAGCAAGCTGAGAATCGGAAAGATTGCCGTAAAAAGCATAAACTTTTGCGGTACGGATAAGGGGTCTCTCGCCCTGAGAGATGAACTGAATACACTGTGCCGCAGAATCTGCCCTCTGGTCAAACTGACCGGGCAAAAACTCTACAACAAAGCTAATTGCTTCTCCAAGTTCAATGCTTTCCGTAACAATATCGGACTGAGGCTCGGAAAACACGGTCTTTTTCGCATTTTCAAAAAGCTCAGGTGTGATGTTTTCAACATCATATCTGTTTATAATTCGTACCTTTTCCAAGGTAGATATTCCAAGGAATGTTTTAAGCTCATAAAGCAAATTTTCACTATCGCCTGCAAACTCAGGCTTTCTTTCAACATAAGCTCTGTATACCATTAGTTTTCCTCCTTTGCCTTAAGCCTCGTAAGCCTTAAGTGCTCTTTGTCCGATGTCGTTTCTGTAATAAGCCTTATCAAACTGAATTTTCTTCGTTTTTTCGTAAGACAGCTTTATTGCAGTTTCAAGAGTATCAGCAATTGATGTAACACCAAGCACTCTGCCGCCGTTTGTGTAAAGCTTACCACCCTTAAGGTCTGCACCGGCAAAATAAATGTCATCAATAACATCTTCAGCTATAGTCATTTCCTTACCTTTTTCGTAGCTTTCGGGATATCCGCCCGAGGCTACTATAACACAACAGGCATTTTTATCTTCGAATTCAACGTCTACCTCAGAAAGAGTCTGATTTGTTACTGCTTTCATAATAGTAAGCAAATCGCCCTTTAAAAGCGGAAGCACAACCTGAGTTTCGGGATCGCCAAAACGGCAGTTGTATTCGATAACCTTCGGGCCGTCCTTTGTGAGCATAAGTCCAAAGTAAAGGCAACCCTTAAAGGTTCTTCCCTCTTTGTTCATTGCATCAATAGTGGGAATGAAAATCTTTTCCATACACTCTTTTGCAATGTCTTTTGTGTAGTATGGGTTGGGAGCAACTGTTCCCATACCGCCTGTATTAAGACCTGTGTCGTTATCTCCTACACGCTTGTGGTCCATTGAAGAAACCATCGGCTTAACGCACTTTCCGTCAGTAAATGCTAAAACGCTTACCTCGGGACCTGTCAAAAATTCTTCAATAACGATTTGACGGCCGCTTGCGCCGAACTTGTCGTTTTCCATCATATCCTTAACGGCATCAATTGCATCTTCCTTATTTTCCGCAATGATAACGCCTTTTCCGAGTGCTAAGCCATCCGCCTTGATAACAGTTGGCATGGGAGCATTTTCAAGATACTTTACTGCATCATCTGCATTTGTGAAAACCTCGTACTGAGCAGTCGGGATATTATATTTCTTCATAAGATTTTTTGAGAAAATCTTACTTCCTTCAATAATTGCTGCATTTTTATCGGGACCGAAGCAAGGGATACCCTTTGCACTGAGTGCATCAACACAACCGAGTACAAGCGGGTCATCGGGAGCAACAACTGCATAATCAATATTATTGTTAACTGCAAATTCAACGATTTTTTCAATATCCTTTGCACCGATATTTACGCACTCTGCATCGCGAGCAATACCGCCGTTACCGGGGAGTGCAAAAATCTTCTCAACTTCTTTATTCTCTTTTATTTTTTTGATTATGGCGTGCTCTCTTCCGCCACCGCCAACAACAAGAATATTCATTTTATTCGTCCTTTCTGATTAGTGGTGGAATAAACGCATTCCTATAAACGCCATAGCCATACCATACTTATCACAGCAATCAATTACCAAATCATCACGGATTGAACCGCCCGGCTCTGCAATATATTTTACGCCGCTTTTCTTAGCACGTTCAATGTTGTCAGAGAATGGGAAAAATGCGTCTGAGCCAAGTGATACGCCGTCAATGGTGTCAAGATAAGCACGCATTTCTTCAGGTGTAAATGGCTCGGGCTTTTTGGTAAAGTACTTTTCCCAGATACCGTCTGCACAAACATCCTCTTCGTTCTTATTTATATAGCCGTCAATTACGTTATCTCTGTCAGCACGCTTAAGGTCATCACGGAAAGGAAGATTAAGCACCTTATCTGCCTGACGCAAGAACCAGGTATCTGCCTTTGTACCTGCAAGGCGTGTACAGTGAATTCTTGACTGCTGACCTGCACCAACACCGATTGCCTGACCGTCATAAGCAAAGCAAACTGAATTTGACTGAGTGTACTTAAGAGTTATGAGTGAAATGATAAGGTCAATTTTTGCCTTTTCGGGAATGTCCTTATTTTTGGTTACAATATTCTGGAGCAAGCTTTCGTCAATCTTAAAGTTATTGCGACCTTGTTCAAATGTAATACCAAATACCTGCTTTGTTTCCTTTTCCTCAGGAACATAATTTTTATCAATTTTAACAACATTGTAATTGCCGTTACGCTTGGATTTTAATATTTCAAGAGCCTTATCAGTATAACCCGGTGCGATAATTCCGTCAGAAACCTCACGCTGAATAAGCTTTGCCGTAATTTCATCACACTCGTGAGAAAGAGCAACCCAGTCGCCAAAGGAACACATTCTGTCAGTACCTCTTGCTCTTGCATAAGCACAGGCAAGCGGAGAATCGTCAAGATTTTCGATATCGTCAACAAAGCAAGCCTTTTTAAGCTTGTCGCTGAGCTTAATACCTACTGCCGCAGAGGTGGGACTAACGTGCTTAAATGATGTAACCGCAGGAAGCCCTGTAGCCTCGGAAAGCTCCTTTACAAGCTGCCAGCTGTTAAACGCATCAAGAAAGTTTATGTAGCCGGGTTTTCCGCTAAGGATTTCGATTGGAAGCTCACTTCCGTTCTCCATATAAATTCTGGAGGGTTTCTGGTTAGGGTTACAACCGTATTTCAATTCAAATTCTTTCATTGGAAAGCTCCTTACTTATTTATATTTATCAAACGCTCTTCGATAGAGTTGTCTTTAAGATTTATAAATGCAACATAAAGCGAAATCTTGTTCTCGTTATTAAGATTTGTCCATAAGTCATTTGTAAACTCATCAATATCATTAGGAATAGTAACTCTCTCAGGCTCACCAACAAATGTCGGAAGCGGGTTACCATCTGTTACATAAGTGTGGATGAAGTGTCCCGTGCCCTTAAGCGAAGGATACGCAAAGTGGTATCTGCTGCAGGCACTTCCGATTTCATCGGCACTCTTGAGAATACTCATTTCGTAATCGAAATCACCATTTTCAAATGTAAGCATACCGCTTATACGAGGTGTAAAGTTGGGAGCGTCCGGTTCAAACTCACGCTTTGTAAGAGCCTTTGCAAATGACTCACCATTTTTAAGACCGTCAAGCACAGTATCTGTCTGGTCGCCATTGGTAACAACAAGCTTGTTTTCATAAGAGCCGATAGCCCTGTAAATTATAAGGCTCGGGTCTTCAACCTTTGATGCGTCAAAAGGCTCAGTAAAAACTGCTCCGTCTTTAAGTGAGAAAACTCTGTTACGGCTGTTTTCGCTTCTGCCCATAATAAAATAAGCAACAGCGGCTTTTTCTCCATCCTCGGTTTTGCCGATTACAATGCCTCTTCCAACATAAGGGTTTCCTTTTATAATATCACCAATTTTGTTTTTTTCGTATACGTTCATTCTTATCTACCTCATTTATGTGTATTCTCTGAGCATATAAGCTCCACCGATTTGGGAAGAATTTGCCATTCTGCAAGACGCATAACACGTTTTTGCAAACTCTCGGGAGTATCCTCGGGTCTGATGTTTACTGCCTTTTGCATAATAATTTCTCCGCCATCGGGAATTTCGTTAACAAAATGCACCGTTGCACCTGTAACCTTAACGCCCTTACTGAGCGCCGCCTCGTGCACTCTCAGGCCGTAAAAGCCCTTACCGCAAAACGACGGGATAAGCGACGGATGTACATTTATAATCCTCTTCGGATACTTTTTCGTAAAGCTTTCGCTTAAAATGCACATAAACCCTGCAAGGACAATAAAATCAATCTTATGTTTTTCAAGTGCCGAAATTATTCCCTGCTCAAATTCTTCCTGACTTACACCTTTTTTAGGCACAACAACGGTCTTTATACCATTGTTTTTTGCACGCTCAAGAGCATAGGCGTCAGAGTTGTTTGATATAACAAGGCTAATTCTACCACTTTTTATAATGCCTTTTTTCTCAGCATCGATAAGTGCCTGAAGATTTGTTCCGCCACCCGATACCAAAACTGCAATTTTCTTCATATTATATCCACCAATCAGATGATTTCTATTTTATTGTCAGATTTAACTGTTTCGCCGATGATGTAAGCATCCTCGCCGTTTTCCTTAAGAATCTCAAGAGCAAGCTCAGCGTCTTCCTTATTAACAACGATGCTCATACCAACACCCATATTAAAGGTGTTGAACATATCGTGCTCGTCAATTCCGCCTCTTTTTGCAATGAGGTCAAATATCGGGAGCACCTTAACTGCGCTCTTGTTAATTTTTGCACCAAAACCATCAGGCATACTTCTCGGAATATTTTCGTAGAAGCCGCCACCCGTAATATGTGAAATAGCCTTAACCTGAACCTTTTCCAAAAGCGCAAGCACAGACTTAACGTAAATCTTTGTGGGTGTAAGAAGAGTCTCGCCTATTGATTTTCCGCCAAGCTCTGCAAGCGGAGTCTTGATGTCAGCATTTTCAACATCAAACACCTTTCTTACAAGAGAAAAGCCGTTTGAATGAACACCGCTTGAAGCAAGTGCGATAATAACGTCGCCCTCTTTCATAGTTGTGTTGTCAATTATTTTGTCCTTGTCAACAACGCCTGTGCAATAGCCTGCAAGGTCATATTCATCCTCGGGATAAAAACCGGGCATCTCAGCAGTTTCACCGCCGATAAGAGCTGCACCTGACTGAACACAGCCGTCGCAAACGCCTTTTACAATGCTTTCAATTCTCTCGGGAATATTCTTCCCGCAAGCAATATAGTCAAGGAAGAAAAGCGGCTTTGCACCACAACAGATAATGTCATTAACGCACATAGCAACACAGTCAATACCGACAGTATCGTGCTTGTCCATAATAAATGCAAGCTTAAGCTTTGTACCTACACCATCTGTACCGCCAACCAGAACAGGCTTTTTAATGCCCTCAAGGTCAAGCTCAAAAAGGCCGCCAAAGGAGCCAATGTCTGAAACGCAACCCTTTGTCATGGTAGTTGCGATATGTTTTTTCATAAGTTCTACTGCCTTGTAACCTGCAGTAATATCAACGCCCGCTGCTGCGTAGCTTTTAGATTCTGAGCCTTTCATATTTTACCTCCCCTTATTTTCTGAAATTTTAAAATCAAATTTACTTTTTTGT
>JAZNOC010000067.1:0-12201 GCA_045580605.1 Clostridia bacterium
TGTCCTTGCTGCAGCAGGTTCTGCAGTTGGATTGGGAAATATATGGAGATTTCCGTATCTTGCTGCAAAGTATGGCGGGGGAATATTTCTCTTAGTATATATTCTTCTTGCAGTTACCTTTGGTTTTGCTCTTATGATTGCAGAGACCGCAATCGGCAGAAAAACAGGACTCAGTGCAATAGGAGCATTTAAGGCACTTAATAAAAAGTATTCATTTATAGGATATCTTGCGGCAATTATTCCCGCTATTATTCTTCCCTACTACTCCGTTATAGGCGGTTGGGTTACAAAGTATCTGTACGCTTTTGTGAGCGGCGGAGCCGGTGATGCTGCAAAAGATTCGTATTTTGGCGGATTTATATCACAGACAGGCGAACCGATTTTTTGGTTTATGATTTTCCTCGGCGCTACGGCACTCATTGTTTTGGGCGGCGTAGAAAAAGGTGTTGAAAAAGTCAGCAAGATTATGATGCCCATTTTGGTAGTATTATCTATAGTAATTGCAATATATTCTGTGTGTATGCCAGGTGCAATGGAGGGTGTAAAGTACTATATAATGCCTGATTTTTCGAAGTTTTCGGCAACGACCGTCCTTGCGGCTATGGGTCAGCTTTTCTACTCAATGTCGCTTGCTATGGGCATTATGATTACATACGGCTCATATATGAAAAAGGATGTAAACTTAGAGTCTTCCGTTACGCAAATTGAGCTTTTTGATACCGGCATAGCATTTTTGGCAGGTCTTATGATTATCCCTGCAGTGTTTGTATTTTCAGGCGGTACTCCCGAAGCCCTTGGCAAAGGTCCGAGCCTGATGTTTGTAACGCTCCCGAAAGTGTTTGAATCTATGGCGGGCGGAACTTATATAGGTATTGCGTTTTTCCTGCTTGTTTTATTTGCGGCACTCACATCTTCTATTTCACTTATGGAAACGGTTGTTTCGATATTCTGTGATAAGTTGAAAATAAAAAGAACTCTTTCTTGTGTTATTGTTTTTGTAATTTCTCTGGCACTTGGACTTCTTTCTTCTCTTGGCTATGGAGTTTGGGGAGAAGTTAAGATTATAGGACTCCAGTTCCTTGATTTCTTTGACTTTATCAGTAACAGCGTGCTTATGCCGATAGTTGCATTCTTTACCTGTATATTTGTAGGTTATGTAATAAAAACCAAGGCTATTGAAGACGAGGTTGAGCTTTCAGGAAAGTTTAAAAGAAAAGGAATTTTCAGGGTTGTTATAAAGTACTTTGCTCCTATATGCATTATCCTTATTCTTTTGTCGTCTATCCTTGACGCATTTGGCATCTTTAAAATCTAATAAAAAGACCGAAAGCAATTGCTTTCGGTCTTTTTTTGATGTATAATCATTTTGTGGTGATATGAGTGAAATTTATAAAAAAGAAGAGGGTAATGCTTCTTTTAGTTATTATCGTCTTAATTTTAGCACGACATTTAAATAACAAAAATCAGGTCTTTTATGAGCCTGAATATAAAAGAGCAGATATCTCGGAAATAATCCGCAGTGAGAGCATCTCAGGCGATGATTATATGCTCATATATAAGCAAACAGGAGTTTCACCTTATGCGGCAAAAGAGCTGATAGAAAAAGGCGAATTTAACTTGCTTGAAAGGCTGAATAAGCTATATTTTGAAAAACCTGAAGTGGAGCTTAACTACATTGCATATCCGTTTACGGCAGAAGAGGTAAACACCACGCAAACAACGCCGATTGTAGATTTAAAAAACGGAGATGTTTTAATTACATTTAATACGCACACTCTCGACTGGCGGCATGGCCACTGCGGTTTAGTTGTTGACGCGGAAAAAGGTATTTTGCTTGAGCATATGTCGGTTGGAGAAACGTCCTGCCTGACCGATGCAAAGGATTGGGGCAGTTACCCTGCGTTTTTGGTGCTGAGGCACAACAATGAGGAAATGGCAACAAAGGCGGCTGACTTTGCATACGAAAATCTTTTGGATATTGATTACAATATCTTTGCGGGATTGATAAATAAGGATAAGTCAAAAAACAGTGTTGTTGATTCTTCGCACTGCTCACATATAATATGGCAGGCGTATAAGGCGGTGGGTGTTGATTTGGATTATAACGGCGGGCAAATTGTAACACCGATGGATATTTCGCTTTCCGACTCGCTTGAGGTTGTGCAGATTTACGGCATCGACCCAAAAGATTATGCCGAAAGAATTATGAAATGAGGTTAAGCGTATGGGCAAGATTCTCACAGTTACATTAAATCCCTGCATAGATAAAACAATTACGGTAGACGGATTTGTCTACGGCGGTCTTAACAGAGTGCAGAGCATACGCACAGATGCAGGCGGAAAGGGGATAAACGCATCGAAGGTTCTCAAAAACTTTGACGCTGATGCTCTCTGCTATACGCTTGATGCAGGGGATGCTATAAAAGGCTGTCTGGAAAAAGAGGGAATTGTATCAAAGCTTGGTAAAGCATCAGGCGAGATAAGGACCAATCTTAAGATTGTGGATTTGAGCAAAAACATTACAACCGAAATAAACGAAAAAGGATTCACTCTTTCGGAAGACGTATGCAAAAATATTATATCAGAAATTGTTTCCTGTCTTACAGAAATTGATATTCTGGTGCTTGGTGGAAGCTTGCCGATGGGTATGAGTGAAGATGTGTATGCAAAGCTCATTAAAACTGCAAAAGAAAAGGGCGTAAAGGTTATTCTTGATGCAGACGGCGACAGACTCAGACATGGTATAGAGGAAATTCCCTATGCGATAAAGCCGAACCTTTCTGAGTTTGAGGAGCTTTGCGGAGAAAAGCTTGACAGTGTTGAAAAAATAGTTTCAAATGCACGTAAATGGATAGAAAAAGGCGTTGGGCTTGTTGTGGTATCTATGGGAGGCGACGGAGCCGTTTTTGTAAGCAAGGACGAAGCTTATAAAACACTTCCGCTGGAGATTGAATCTAAAAGCACTGTCGGCGCAGGGGATTCGATGGTGGCTACGCTTGCTTACGGCTTGCAAATGGGATATAATCTTGAAAAGATATCGAAGCTATGTACTTGTGCAGGCTCGGTTACCTGCTCAAAGGAGGGCACGCAGGTGTGCACCTTTGACGAAGTGATGCAAAACTTTGAAAAGCTTAAATCTACAAAAATTGATTGAGGTGATTAACGTGGATAAGGTGTTAATGCATACTTGCTGTGCCCCGTGCTCGCTTTCTTGTATAGATACACTTCGTGCGGAGGGGATAGAGCCTGTTGCTTTTTGGTATAACCCCAATATTCATCCGTGGAAAGAGTATGAAAGCCGACGGGACTGCCTTTTGGAATTTGCCCCGAAAATAGATATGCGCCTTATTGTTTGTGAGGACTATGGTCTGCGTGAATTTGTGAAAAATGTTTGCGATGATATTGACGGCAGGTGCCTTTATTGCTACGAGCATAGGCTTAAGAAAACGGCAGAGTATGCCGCGCAAAATGGCTTTAGTGCTTTTACAACAACTCTGCTTGCAAGTATATATCAACGACACGAGGATATTATAGCTTTGGGTGAACGTTTTGCTAAAGAAAACGGTGTTGAATTTTTGTACAGAGATTTTCGCCCGAATTTCCGTGCAGGCAACCAAAGAGCACGTGAAGAGGGCT
The DNA here is from genome assembly GCA_045580605.1 of Clostridia bacterium. Taxonomy (GTDB): domain Bacteria; phylum Bacillota; class Clostridia; order UMGS1883; family UMGS1883; genus UMGS1883. The sequence goes on from JAZNOC010000067.1 coordinate 3,637, forward strand.
TTTATATGCAAAAATACTGCGGATGTATTTTCTCAGAAGAGGACAGATACCAAAAACAGATAAAAAAAGACGCTGAGCGTTTTTCATAAAGGAAAAAGCTATGGATATTTTTTATTATAAAAAAGAGCGTGAAACAGACTTTTATATCAAAAAGAGCCTGGAATTTCTGGGAAGAGATACCTCTATCACAAGGAAAAACGGAAAGCCGTATGCAAATGACTGCTTTATCGGTGTAACGCACACGGAAGATTTTATTTTGGTTGCAGTTGCAGATTTTGATTTTGGAATTGACTGCGAAAATCTAAACAGGCTTGTTTCAAATAAAGAAAAAATTGCAGACCGCTACTTTACCGAAAATGAGCGTGAGTATATAAAGGATGACAACGCCCGCTTCCTTGAAGTGTGGGTAAAAAAAGAGGCTTACACCAAGTACACAGGCGAGGGACTTAGCGGAATGGATAAGGTTGATGTGCTGAGCCTCAGTGGATATTTTACAAAAATAGAATTTATAGATAATCTGGTTTACATATATTCCGATAGTGAGGTCGAATATACATTCGTAGGGGACAATCAGTAATGTCCCTACAGAAAAGGAGCTATACATGAGAGATAAAATAATAAGAATAAATTGGAAGAAAGCTATGTTGTTTGAAGATGTAATAGCAAGTGATTTATCAAACACACAAGGATTATATTACATAAGCAGAAAGTTTGGAAATAAGGAAACAAGCTTATATCTGGGAATTGCCACTCGGCATAATACTATAAGGAATAGATTGAAAAATCATAATGAGCATTGGCTTAATTTATATAGAGGCAAGATTTACGTGAGACTGGGTCATATCGTCTATCCCCAAAATCCCGATGCAAGTGTAATTGATCATGCAGAAAGTGCAATTTTGTATGAACAAAAAGATGTGTTCTTTGAAAATACTAGCAAAACAAAATCCTATTCCTACACTGATTTATATAGAATTGAAAACGAAGGAGATATTTTTGAATTAAAACCTAAAATAAGAATGCACGAACACGAAGATTATTACCCAGAAACAGAGAGTGATTGGAATGATCCTAATTCACTACTAAACAGATGGGCAAATGATAAAAATCCTGTAAGGGTCTCGGGGGAAGAAAAGGATGTAAAAATTGAGATCAAAGTGGTGGACGACATATCGAAAACACTTCTTGAAAAATAAATCTCAGGGAATACAAAAAACACTTGACACAGGGACCCCTTTATGCTATTATAGTACGGTAACCACGTAGAAAAGGCTTTAAAAGCGTATGCTGCCTTAATAGTGAGTCTGTATAAAACGGGAGGTGCAACAATATGTACGCAGTAATTAAAACAGGCGGAAAGCAGTATCAGGTTAAAGTTGGCGACGTTGTTTTCGTTGAAAAGATTGAAGGCGAAGATGGTAGCGCAATCAACTTTGATCAGGTTCTTGCAATCGGCGACGAAGGCAAATTCACAGCAGGTACTCCTACTGTTGAAGGTGCAAGCGTAGAGGCCAAGATTCTTGGTCAGACAAAGGGTAAGAAGATTATCATTTTCAAGATGAAGCCCAAAAAAGGCTACAGAAACAAAACTGGTCATCGTCAGCCCTACACAAAAGTTGAAATCACAAAGATTAACGCATAATTATGATTGTATTTCAAGTTAAAAGAGATGCCGCAGGGAAAATCGTGCAATTTACGGTAGAGGGCCATTCGGGCTTTTCCGAAGAGGGAAAGGACATTGTGTGTGCCTCGGTTTCGTCAGTTGTATGGTTGACTTTAAATGGTATCGAAAAACAAAATCTTGCGGAGCTTAAGTATGAAGAAAATGACGGCTATGTTAACTGTCATATTTCTCTTAACCGCAACGCATCAGCAGATGCAATGCTTGAAAGCCTTGTTTCTTTTATGGATGAGCTTTCAAAGCAGTACAAAAAGTATATTTGTGTGTCGCAGGTATAAATTGCGGCATTTCGTAAAGATTATGAGAGGAGTGAAACATAATGTTCGCATTAAATATTCAGTTGTTCGCTCATAAAAAGGGTGTAGGTTCTACAAAGAACGGTCGTGATAGCGAGTCTAAGCGTCTTGGCGCTAAGCGTGCTGACGGTCAGGCTGTACTTGCAGGTAACATCCTCGTTCGCCAGAGAGGAACAAAAATTCATCCCGGTACTAACGTAGGTATTGGTAGTGATGATACCTTGTATGCTCTTGTTGACGGTAAGGTTAGATTCGAGCGTAAGGGCAAAGATAAAAAGCAGGTTAGTGTATATACTGCATAAATGCAAAATAAAAGCTCGGATTATTCCGAGCTTTTTATTTTATTTAATTGAGGTAGAAATATGTTTGTAGATACAGCGCACATAACTATTAAAGCAGGAAATGGCGGTAACGGTCTTGTATCCTTCCACCGTGAAAAGTATGTCCCTGCAGGCGGTCCCGACGGTGGCGACGGCGGTAAGGGCGGAAATATTGTGTTTGTTGCAGATAAAGCAATGACAACACTTATTGATTTTGCCAACAAAAAGGTATTTACGGCAAAAAACGGTGAGGATGGAAAGGCACGCAACAGCTTTGGAAGGAAAGGTGAAAACCTTTACATCAAGGTTCCTGTAGGCACTGTTATTAAAGATGAGAAAACAGGTCGTATCATAAAGGATATGTCAACAAATGGTGAAGAATTTGTCGCAGCTCTCGGCGGTAACGGCGGTTGGGGAAATGTTCATTTTGCAACTGCAACAAGGCAGGCACCAAAATTTGCAAAGGACGGGCTTAAGGGTCAGGAAAGGGAAATTATTCTTGAGCTTAAGCTTATTGCAGATGTCGGATTAGCAGGATTTCCCAATGTCGGAAAATCAACGCTTCTTTCAGTTGTGAGTGCGGCAAGGCCTAAAATTGCAAACTATCATTTTACCACGCTTGAGCCAAATTTAGGTGTTGTAAAATGTGATAATAAAAGCTTCGTAATGGCAGACATTCCGGGGCTTATTGAAGGTGCACACGAGGGAATCGGCCTCGGCCACGAATTTTTGCGTCATATCGAGCGTACTCGCCTTATTGTGCATATAGTAGATGTCTCAGGAATCGAAGGAAGAAACCCCATCGAAGATTATGAAAAAATCAACAGTGAGCTTTCGCTCTACAGCTCTACTCTTGCAGAGCGTCCGCAAATTGTTGTTGCAAATAAAACTGATATACTGACAGACCCTCAGCTTCTTGAGGATTTTCGTGCATATATCAAGGACAAGGGACTTGAGCTCTTTGAAATCAGTGCAGCGGCTCACATTGGCACACAGCAGCTTGTAAGTAAGATTGCGTCAATGCTCGATACTCTTGAACCCGTAGAGATTTTTGAACCTGATTTTGTTGAAGAAAGCTATGAGGAAGAGCCTTTCGAGGTAAGAAAAGAGGGCGAGGTTTACGTTGTAGAGGGCCCATACATTGAAAAGCTTTTGCGCCATAGCAATTTTGAAGATGCAGAAAGTCTGCAGTACTTCCAGCTTGCGCTCAGGCGCAAGGGCGTAATAGATGCTCTTGAAAATATGGGCTGTGGCGAGGGAGACCCTGTCAGAATGTACGAATTAGAATTTGATTATACGGAGTAAAAGATATGCTAACATCAAAACAACGTGCTTTTTTGCGTGGACTGGCAAACAAGCAAAGCGCTATTTTCCAGATTGGAAAGGGCGGAATAACAGAGGAAATTATCTCGGAGCTTGATATTGCTCTTGAAAAGCGTGAGCTTATAAAAGTTACAGTGCTTGAAACTGCCTTTATAACGCCACGTGAGGCTTGTGATGAAATTTGTGAAAGCATCGGCGCAGATGGCGTTCAATGCATCGGCAACAAGTTTGTTATTTACAGGGAATCTAAGGAAAATAAGGAAATCGTTCTTCCTAAATAAGGTCGGATTTATATGAAAACAGGTCTTTTCGGCGGTGCTTTTAATCCGCTTCATAATGGTCATCTCAGGGTTGCAAGATGTGCAATAGAAACTGCAGGGCTTGACAGAGTTATCTTTATCCCGTCGGGAAATGCTCCGCATAAGGCGGAAAGCGGTATTTCACGGATGGACAGGCTTGAGATGGTAAGGCTTGCAATTGAAAACGAAGAAAAAATGTTTGTAAGCGATTACGAGCTTAACCGCAGTGAAATTTCCTACAGTGCAGACACTGTCGAGCATTTTAAAAAGCTTTACCCCGATGATGAGCTTTTCTTCATAATGGGGGACGATTCGTATAATAATCTCAGTTCGTGGTATGAGCCTGAGCGTATAAAAAACTTAAGTACGCTGCTTGTTTTTCCTCGTGAGGGAACGGAAAAAGGCACTGATGCAATCTTTATTGAAATGGATAAGGTAGAGGTTTCTTCAAATGAAATCCGCGAAAAAATTAAAACAGGAAAAGATTTCAAAAACTTATTGCCAAAAGCGGTGTTTGATTATATAATAAAAGGTGATTTATACACGAGGTGAATTGCTTTGACAGAAAGTGAAATGTTAGAAAAACTAAAGAAAACACAAAAAAAGCGTAGATTTATTCATACGCTTGGTGTTGTTGATGAGGCAGAGCGATTAGCCGAAAAATTTGGCGTTAACAAAGAAAAGGCAAGGCTTGCGGCGCTTCTTCACGATTGCGCTAAAAATTTAGACGAAAAAACGGGCAAAAGCCTTTTTGAGCTTTGCGATGATTACGGCGTTAGCCTTGATGAATACGCCAAAAAGGAAAAGGCTCTTGTACATGCTTTTTTAGGGGCGGCTGTAGCTAAACAAGACTATGGTGTTGATGATGAAGAGGTGCTCAGCGCAATTTACTATCACACAACGGGAAAGCCTGATATGACGCTTCTTGAAAAGATTATATATATTGCTGATATGACAGAGCAGGGCAGAACGCTCTCTCAATCGGCTGAAATAAGACGTAAGCTTGAAAAGGACTGCGATGAGGCACTAATATATGCAATCGCCTGCTCTATAAAGCACGTTGCAGATATTGGCAGCCTTATTCATCCCGACTCAATTCACGCATTTAATTATCTTGTATGCAGGGGGAGAAACGCTTGACACAACTTGAAACTGTGCATAAATTAGTTGAAATTCTGGATATGAAAAAAGCGCAGAATATTATAGCTCTTGACCTTAAGGGAGCAACTATAATTGCCGATTATTTTGTTATATGTACTGCAGGCTCGTCTCCTCAGATGCGTGCACTATACGAGGCGGCTACTGAAAAAATGGCAGAGCTTGGCATTCATGCAGATACCTGTGAGGGTATTAAAAATACCGATTGGGCGCTTGTAGATTTTGGCGGTGTTGTGCTTCATATCTTCAGCACACAGATGCGTGATTTTTACGGTCTTGACAATCTGTGGGCGGATGCAGAAAAGCTTGATATTACTACGATAGATGAAGTTTGATACGGAAAGGACAGAAAACGATGGAATATAATTTTAAACAAATTGAACAGAAATGGCAAAAATACTGGGATGATAACGAATCCTTCAAGGCAAAAAACAATTCTGAGAAGCCTAAGTTTTATGCTTTGGTAGAGTTTCCGTATCCTTCAGGCAGCGGTATGCACGTTGGTCATATAAAGGCATACAGCGGCCTTGAAGTTGTATCAAGAAAAAGAAGACTTGAGGGCTATAACGTACTTTTCCCGATAGGATTTGACGCTTACGGTCTTCCAACAGAAAATACTGCTATTAAGACAGGTGTTCATCCGAGAACTGTTACAGATAATAATATTGTTAAATTCACAAGTCAGCTTAAGAGAGTGGGCTTTTCATTCGACTGGTCAAGAGTTGTTGACACAACAGATGAAAAATACTATAAGTGGACACAGTGGATTTTCCTTAAAATGTTTGAAAAGGGCCTTGTTTTCCGTGATACAACTCTTGTAAACTATTGCCCGAGCTGTAAGGTTGTTCTTTCAAACGAGGACTCTCAGGGCGGTAAGTGCGATATCTGCCATAGTGATATTGTACAGAAGACAAAGGAAGTTTGGTACTTAAGAATTACAGAATATGCAGATAAACTCCTTGAGGGACTTGAAACTGTTGATTATCTTCCCAACGTAATCCTGCAGCAGAAAAACTGGATTGGTAGGTCAGAGGGCGCTTTTGTTGATTTCTCAATCAAGGAAAATGACGAAAAGCTCCGTGTTTACACAACACGTCCCGACACTCTTTACGGTGTTACATTTATGGTTATTGCTCCCGAGCATCCCATTATTGAAAAATATAAGGACTCAATCAAGAACTTTAAAGAGCTTGAGGACTATAAAAAAGAGTGTGCTAAAAAGAGTGAGTTTGAGCGTACTCAGCTTGTTAAGGACAAAACAGGCGTAAGAATTGACGGTCTTACTGCAATAAATCCCATAACAGAAAAAGAAATTCCCGTTTATATTTCTGATTATGTAATGATGGGCTATGGTACAGGTGCGATTATGGCTGTGCCTGCTCACGATAGCCGCGACTATGACTTTGCTAAAAAGTTTGGTATAGATATTATCGAGGTAATTAAGGGTGGAGACATCTCAAAAGAAGCTTACACAGGCGATGGCGAGATGGTAAATTCCGGCGTTCTTAACGGCATCAAAACAAAGCAGGAAGCAATCGCAAAAATGCTTGAAATTCTTGCTGAAAAAGGCTGCGGCGAAAAGGGTATTCAGTACAAGATGAAGGACTGGGCATTCAACCGCCAGCGTTACTGGGGCGAGCCTATCCCGATTGTTCATTGCCCGCACTGCGGAATCGTTCCCGTGCCTTACGAGGAGCTTCCTTTAAGACTTCCTCCTGTTGATAATTTTGAACCCGGTTCAGACGGCGAAAGCCCGCTTGCAAAGATTGAATCTTTTGTAAATTGTACTTGTCCCAAGTGTGGTGCAAAAGCTAAGAGAGAAACCGATACAATGCCTCAGTGGGCAGGCTCATCATGGTATTTCCTTCGCTATTGCGACCCCGATAATGACAAGGAATTTGCATCGCAGGAAGCACTCCGCTACTGGATGAATGTTGACTGGTACAACGGCGGTATGGAGCACGTTACAAGACATATGATTTACTCTCGTTTCTGGCACAAGTTCCTCTATGATTTAGGTCTTGTTCCCACAAGCGAGCCTTACGCTAAGAGAACTGCTCAGGGTCTTATTTTAGGACCTGACGGAGATAAGATGAGTAAGAGTAAAGGTAACGTTGTTGACCCCAACGATGTTGTTGATGTTTACGGTGCAGACGTACTTCGTTCGTATGTTCTCTTTATGGGCGTCTACGAGCAGTCTCCTCCGTGGAACGAAAGCAGCATGAAGGGCTGTAAGAGATTCCTTGACAGAGTCTGGGAACTTCATACAAAGCTTGTTGATGGTGAAAGCTATTCTGATGAGCTTACAAGCAGTATGCATAAGACCATCAAAAAGGTTTCAAATGATATTGAAAGTATGAAGTTTAACACTGCACTTGCTGCACTTATGACCCTTGTAAATAAGATTTATGAGGTTGGGAAGATTAACAAGGCAGAGTACAAAACACTTCTCACGCTCCTTTACCCGTTTGCTCCGCATATGACGGAAGAACTTTACTCCGAACTCTTTGGGGAAATTCTCTCAAACGGCAAGTGGGTTGATTACGAAGAGGCACTTTGCATTGATTCGACTATCGAGATAGTTGTTCAGCTTAACGGTAAAGTAAAGGCTAAAATGGTAGTTGATGCCAATATCAGCCGTGAGGATATGGAAAAGGCTGCAATGGAAAACGAAGAGGTTAAGGCTCTTATTGACGGAAAACAGATTATAAAAGTTATTGCAGTTCCCGGTAAGCTTGTAAACATAGTAGTTAGATAAGGATTGAGATTATGAATTATAAAAGTACACGAAATAATAATATAAGTGTAAAAAGCTCTGAGGCGATAGTTAAGGGTCTTTCTTCTGACGGCGGTCTTTTTATTCCCGAAAGCATTCCCATGATTTCTCAGGCTAATATAAAATATATGGCTGATATGAATTACAGGGAAAGGGCTAAGGAAATCTTAAGCAGATTTCTTACTGACTTTACTGACGAAGAGCTTGACAGTTGCATAAATGCTGCATACACTAAAGAAAAGTTTGAGACGGACAGTATAGCACCGGTATACAAGCTCAACAAAGAACAGTATGTGCTTGAACTTTGGCATGGACCTACCTGTGCATTCAAGGATATGGCACTTCAGATTTTGCCGCATCTTCTCACAACATCTACCAAAAAGCTTGGTCTTGACCGCGAAACAGTTATCCTTGTAGCTACAAGCGGTGATACGGGTAAGGCAGCACTTGAGGGCTTCAGTGATGTTAAGGGAACGAAAATTATCGTATTTTTCCCTGACGAGGGCGTCAGCAGTATTCAAAGACTGCAGATGTGCACTCAAGAGGGCGACAATGTATTTGTAAGCGCGGTAAATGGTAACTTTGACGATGCGCAAAACGGCGTTAAGGCAATCTTTACCGACGAAGAGTACGCAAAGGAATTGTTTACTCAAAATAAGGCACTCAGCTCTGCAAACTCAATAAACTGGGGTCGTCTTGTTCCGCAGATTGT
>JAZNOC010000068.1:0-6022 GCA_045580605.1 Clostridia bacterium
TTGACGAAGAAAAGGCAAACGAGCTTTCTGCTATGATTGAGGATAAATTCCCCGATGCTGATATCTTCGTAGCCAACGGCGGTCAAAGTGTTTACTACTATATTATTTCTGTAGAATAAGGATAAAGATTATGAAACCTGATATAGCTTTAATTGAATCTATAAAAGGGATAGGCAGTGCCAGGGCGAAACAACTTAATCGCCTTGGCATTTCTACTGTATATGATTTGCTTACCTACTTTCCGCATCGTTTTGAAGACAGACGAAAGGTATCTTCAATCTTTTCGCTTGAAGATGGCACAGTTACCTGCGTTAATGGTATTGTCATTTCAAAGCCTGAGGAGCACTTTGTGCGCAAAGGTATGGTCTATTATAAAATGCAAATCCGTGATGACAGTGGCATAATGACGTGTACGTTTTTCAATAATAAATACATCAAAAATGCGTTTACTGTCGGGCGTGAATACACGTTTTACGGCAAGGTCAGTGTCCGTGGAAAAAACAAGGATATCTCCTCTCCTGAGTTTGAGCCTTCATCTCAAAGCAATAACACAAAGTGCATTGTGCCGGTGTATCCGCTTACAAGCGGAATAACACAAAAGTTTTTGCGCGCAGTGCTTCTCTCCTGCTATGAGAAATTTCATCTTTATTTAAACGACCCTATTCCTCAAAGTATTGCAAAGGAAAACTCACTTTGCAGCCTTGATTTTGCAATCAAAAATATTCACTTTCCTCAGGATTTAAACAGCCTTGAAATAGCAAAAAAACGTCTTGTTTTTGAGGAGTTTTTTCTTTTGCAGGCATCACTTCGCAGGCTTAAAACTTCATCAAATGATAAAAAGGGTATAGCGTTCAAAATAAGTGATGTTAACGAATTTTTGGATATACTCCCCTTTTCTCTTACAAACGCACAAAAAAATGTCCTTAAGGAAATAGCGGTTGATATGTCCTCAGGCAAGCTTATGAACAGGCTTGTTCAGGGTGATGTTGGAAGCGGTAAAACGGTTATTGCCGCTGCAGCAATTTATATTTGCGTAAAAAACGGGTATCAGGCTGCTATGATGGCTCCTACCGAAGTTTTGGCAAAGCAGCACTACAAAGACCTTTCGTTTTTCCTTGATAAATTGAATATAAAAACTGCACTCCTTACGGGAAGCAGCACCGTCAAAGAGAAAAAGGAAGTCTATGAGGGTCTTGAAAGCGGCAGTATTCAGGCAGTTTTCGGCACTCACGCACTTATAACCGATAAGGTAAAGTTTTCTTCCCTTGCCCTTGCGGTAACGGATGAGCAGCACCGCTTTGGCGTACGTCAGAGAATGCAGCTCTCTGACAAAGGACTTTTCACACACACGCTTGTTATGACGGCTACTCCCATTCCGAGAACGCTTGCACTTATTATGTATGGAGATATGGATATATCGGTAATAGATGAGCTTCCACCCGGGAGACAGCATATTGACACATTTTGTGTCGGCGAAAATATGCGCGACAGAATTAACGCATTTATACGCCGTGAAGTAGCATCAGACAATCAAGTATACATTGTTTGCCCAGCCGTTGAAGAAAATGAGGAAACAAACCTTAAATCAGCTCAAGAGGTATATAGCAAACTATCCTCGACAGTATTTGAAGATATTCCTATGGGTCTTATCCACGGCAAAATGAAAAGCAGTGAAAAAGAACAGGCAATGCACGATTTTGTAAGCTGTAAGACAAAAATTCTTGTTTCTACCACGGTGATTGAGGTGGGCGTAAATGTTCCTACTGCAACGCTTATGATTATCGAAGATGCCGAGCGGTTCGGTCTCAGTCAGCTACATCAGCTGAGAGGTCGCGTAGGCAGAGGCAAAAGCAAAAGCTACTGCGTGCTTTTTTGCTCTTCATTTTCCGAAGAAATTAAAAAGCGTATGGAAATTATGGTCAAAAGCGAAAGCGGATTTGAAATTTCTGAGGTTGACCTTTCGCTCAGGGGGCCGGGCGACTTTTTCGGCACCCGTCAGCATGGTGTTTTTAACCTCAAAATTGCCGACTTTGCAAACGATATGAACGTACTTAAACAAAGCGGTATTGCAGCCGAAAAACTTCTTTCAAAAGACCCCGAGCTTGAGAGCGAAGAAAACTTCTATATACGAACATATACCGACAATTTAATGAAAAAACTTACATTATAAATAATTTGTGAATATATTTGACATAACTCATATTTAAGAGTAAAATATACACGTTAAATTTCCTTGAAAGGCAGATTCTGTAAATGTTAAAGAAACTTATGGCAAGTTTAAGAGAATACAAGAAAGCCACAGTTTTAACTGTTCTTTTTATAGTCGGTGAGGCTATTATCGAGACTTTTATTCCCTTTATAACTGCAGACCTTGTAAATCAAATAAAGCACGGCGTTGAATTAAGCGTAATTTTAAAAATAGGCCTGAGGCTTATTATTATGGCGTGTCTTTCTCTTGCTTTCGGCGCAGCAGCAAGCATCACCAGTGCAAAAAGCTCTGCAGGCTTCGCGAAAAACTTAAGACACGATATATTCAGTAAAATTCAGACCTTTTCGTTTGAAAACCTTGATAAGTTTTCAACTTCATCACTCGTTACGCGTATGACGACTGATATTATGAATGTACGTATGTCTTTTATGATGATAATAAGAACTGCTATCCGAAGCCCTCTTATGCTCATCTTTTCCATTACTATGGCGTATGTTATGGGAGGGGCACTTTCGGCGGCATTTGTAATTATCATTCCAATTCTTGCAATTGGTCTCTACTTAATCAGCAAAAAGGCAATGCCTGCCTTCAGAAGAGTTTTTAAGCGTTATGATAAGCTTAACGAATCTATTGAGGAAAACGTGCGCGCAATGCGAGTTGTAAAGGGCTTTTCACGCGAGGATTACGAAAAAGAAAAACTTGCTGATGCCTCTGAAAGCATCCGCAAAGAGTTCACCAAAGCAGAAAGGATTGTTGCACTCAACACACCTCTTATGCAGATTTGTATGAACATCAATATGATTTTTGTTCTTTGGATAGGCTCTAAAATGACAATCGGCTCAGGTGGAGAATCTGTAGACGTCGGTCAGATTTCTGCTATGCTTACCTACGGTATGCAGATACTGATGTCTCTTATGATGCTTTCAATGATTTATGTTATGCTTACAATGTCGGCAGAATCTGCAAAACGTATTTTTGAAGTTCTTGACGAAGCACCGTCGCTTACTCAACCTGAAAATGCTATTTCCACCGTAAATGATGGTGCAATCGACTTTGAAGGCGTAAGCTTTAAATATTCAAAGAAGGCTAAACGCTTTGCGTTGAGTGATATTGACCTTCACATCAAATCAGGTATGACAGTTGGTATAATCGGCGGTACGGGTTCAAGTAAGACATCGCTTGTTCAGCTTATTCCCCGCCTTTACGACGCTACTGAGGGAACTGTGCGTGTTGGCGGAGTAGATGTACGTGAGTATGATATCAAAGCCCTTCGCGACTCGGTTGCAATGGTACTGCAGAAAAACACGCTCTTTTCAGGCACAATAAAGGAAAATCTTCTCTGGGGTAACGAAAATGCAACTGATGAAGAAATTTCAGAGGCTTGCCGTCTTTCTCAGGCGGAGGAGTTTGTTTTGTCTTTCCCTGACGGTTACAATACAAAGATCGAGCAGGGCGGGACTAACGTATCGGGTGGACAAAAGCAACGTCTTTGCATAGCCCGTGCTCTACTTAAAAAACCGAAAATTCTTATTCTTGACGACTCTACCAGTGCAGTAGACACACGCACCGATTCTTTAATAAGAGAAGGGTTTAAAAAATTTATTCCCGAAACTACAAAAATTATCATTGCACAAAGGATTTCCTCTGTGCAGGATGCAGATATGATTATTGTTATGGATAACGGCTATATAAGCGGAATTGGTACACATGATGAGCTTATGAAGTCAAGCGCTATCTACCAAGAGGTATACTCACAGCAAACTAACGGGGGTGATGACAGTGAAGCCGAATAACAAGAAAAAGCTTAACGGCTCTGTTTTAAAAAGAACTATTTCTTCCCTCTTTAAGTTCTATCCTGTTCTTATGCCTGTTACCATTGTATGTATACTGCTTTCATCGGTAGCGGCAGCAGTACCCGATTTGTATCTTCAAAAGGTTATTGCAGTTATAGAAAAGTACTATGCAGCTCGTGATTGGGCAGGTGCTCTTCCTGAGCTTGTGCCACTTATTGTAACACTTATTATATGCTATGCAGTGGCATTTGTGGCAGTTGTTTTATACACACAGTTAATGGCATATATTACGCAGGGATTTCTTTCAAAGATGCGTTGCAGTATGTTTAACAGTATGCAAAATCTCCCGATAAAGTATTTCGATACGCATAAGCACGGCGACATAATGAGTTACTATACAAACGATATTGATACTCTCCGCCAGCTTGTATCGCAGGCACTGCCGTCATTTTTGCGTGCAGGTACAGTTCTTATAGCGGTCTTAGGCGTAATGCTTTACTATAGCGTATGGATGACACTTATTCTTCTTGCAGGAGTTTTCGTTATGCTTCAGGTAACAAAGAAATTCGGCGGCGGAAGCGCTAAGTTTTTCATCCGTCAGCAAAAATCTCTTGGTGTTGCCGAGGGCTTTATTCAGGAAATGATGGCTGGTCAGAAGGTTATCAAGGTATTTAACCATGAGGAAGAATGTAAAGACGATTTCGACAAGGTAAATAACGCTCTGTTCGAGGATGCATATCGTGCACATGCCTACGCAAATATCCTTGGTCCTGTTATACAGAATATCGGCAATATTCTCTATGTTATAATTGCTGTGGCAGGCGGAATTTTCCTTGTTTCAGGAGCACCCAACTTTAGTATTTCGGGGTTAGCGTTCAGCATTAGTATTATTGTTCCATTCCTTAATATGACAAAGCAGTTTACGGGAAATGTAAACCAGCTTTCGCAGCAAATCAATGCAATAGTTATGGGTTGTGCAGGTGCAGCACGTATTTTCTCTCTTATGGATGAGGAAAAAGAGGCAGATAATGGCTATGTTACTCTTGTAAACGCCACCATTTCCCCCGACGGCACAATTTGCGAAACTAAAAAGCATACAGGAAAATGGGCTTGGAAGCATCCGCACGGCGACGGCACTACTACCTATACAGAGCTTCGCGGTAGAGTTACGCTAAACGAAGTTGACTTTGAGTATGAAGAGGGCAAGCCCGTGCTTCACGATATTTCTGTATATGCAGAGCCGGGACAAAAGGTTGCTTTCGTAGGTGCAACCGGTGCTGGAAAAACCACGATAACTAATCTTATTAACCGATACTATGATATTGCAGACGGAAAAATAAGGTACGATGATATAAATATCAACAAAATCAAAAAGAGTGATTTACGTAGGTCTTTGGGCATTGTACTGCAGGAAACAAATCTGTTTACTGGCAGTGTTATGGATAATATCCGCTACGGCAATCTTGAGGCAACTGATGAGGAGTGCATTAACGCTGCACAGCTTGTCGGTGCAGATGACTTTATAGCCCGTCTCCCCGATGGGTACGATACTCAGCTTTCAAATAACGGTGCAAATCTTTCTCAGGGACAGCGCCAGCTTATTGCGATTGCACGTGCTGCAGTAGCAGACCCGCCCGTTATGATTCTTGACGAAGCAACAAGCTCTATTGATACACGAACTGAAGCAATCGTTCAGCGTGGTATGGATAAGCTTATGGAGGGCAGAACTGTTTTTGTTATAGCACACCGCCTTTCAACTGTTAGAAATTCTGACGTTATTATGGTACTTGACCACGGAAAGATAATAGAGCGTGGCAATCACGAAAAACTAATTTCCGAAAAAGGCACATACTATCAATTGTATACAGGAGCATTTGAGCTTGAATAGACTTATGAGCGGGAAAAATTCCCGCTCATATTTTTTATAGACATTTTGGCACAGATATGATACAATATTACCAAAGAATGAGGTGCTATTATGAAAAAATTATTTTTCTCCTGCTTCATTTTAATATTGATA
>JAZNOC010000069.1:0-2388 GCA_045580605.1 Clostridia bacterium
CGTTCAAGAGAGGCTCTTGAAAAGGCAATTGCCGATTTTGACGGAACTGTGTTTATCATAAGCCACGACCGTTATCTTATAAATAAAATGGCGGATAAGCTGCTTGTTTTTGAAAACGGAAGTGTTAACTGCTACAGACTAAGCTACGACGAATATATTGAAAGGTATGCAGATAAAGAGAAGCAGCTCGAGACTAAAAAAACGGAAAAAGTACAAAATGACTATCAAAAGGCAAAACTTCTTCAAAGCCAGAAGCGTAAGGCTGAGGGCAGGCTCAAAAGAACAGAGGAGGCAATCTCTGTTTGCGAGAGCGAGATTGAAGCTTTGCACGAAGAAATAAACGGTACAGGCAGTGATTTTGAAAAAATTACAGAGCTTTCAGCAAGACTCGAAGAGAAAGAGTCTAAGCTCGAAGAGCTTATGGATGAGTGGGAGAAAGTCAGTCTGGAGCTTGAGAAATTATGAGAGTTATGATTGATGGGGACGGCTGTCCCGTAGCTTTTGAGGCGGCAGAAATCTGCAAAAAAATGGATGTGGAGTGCATCATAGTGTGCGATACCTCGCACGTTTTAAACATAGACGGGATTGAGACCGTAGTTGTAGAAAAAGGAGCAGACAGCGCAGATTTTAAAATAGTGAATATGATAAATAAAGGCGATGTTGTAATTACCCAGGATTATGCACTGGCGGCAATGTGCCTTGCGCGAGGCTCTTTTGCAATAAATCAGGACGGAAAAGAGTATAACGAAAAAAACATTGACGGACTTTTGTTTTCGAGGTATACTGCAAAAAAGATAAGAAATGCAGGCGGAAGACTAAAAGGCCCGCACAAAAGAACAAACGAACAGACTGAGCTTTTTAAAACTAATTTTTCAGCTATGCTTGAAAGGGGATTTCAATGCAAAAATTAAAGTTACCACACATCGGTATGCGAAAGATAAAAAGCCTGATTTCAGTAGTAATCGCATTTATCGTCTGGCAGATAATAAGAATCCCTTTCCCTATGCTTGAGCCACATCCGCTTTTTGCTTATATCTATGCGATTATTGAAATTCGTGATACGGCGGAAAAGTCAAAAAATTTCGGATTTCTCAGAATAAAGGCAACATTTGTGGGTCTTACAATCGGTCTTTTATTTGTGGCTGCATCTATTTATCTTACAGGGCTGGTTGCGGCTGATTGGGCAAAGATACTTATTGACCTTGCAATAATCTTAGTTGCGACGCTGCTTTCCCTTGTTTTTGCAGAAATTTTTGGGTGCAAAACTTTTTGCGGCATTGCAGCTATCATAGCGGTTATCTGCCTTATTTCACACTCTGGTGAGGACCGATACCTCTATGCAATTATGCGTGTTATTCAAACGCTTATCGGTGTGTTCTCAGCTATTTTTGTTAATACGTATATAAATAAATACCCAAGTGAAGAAAAATCAAAGGAATAAATTACAGGAGGAAAATTATGAAGTATTCAGAGCAGTTTAAATCAAAAAAGGAAGTACTGCAAAGTAAAAAGGTTTGTGTAGGCTTTGACGGGTTTATAGACCTGGTTATCCGCCCCGTTAAAACACGTACAGACGAAAAAACCTGCACATACTTCCCGACAATCGACCAGTTTGGCGAAAAAATTACAAGCCTTGCAGGAAGAAGCGGTAACATTGAGCTTATCGTAAACAGTACCGATTTCGGAGGATGCGGTCCGCATTATGCAAATGGTCTTGCAAATATGGGTGTGGCAGTAACTTGCATAGGTGCGATGGGATATCCCGAAAAAAGCCCCGTGTTCGCACTTAACGAAAACTGCAAAACTATAACTATAAGTGAACCAGGTTATTCTTACGTTTTTGAGTTCGAAGACGGCAAGGTAATTATGAGTGATATCGAAAAAATCAGTCAGCTCCGCTGGAATGACCTTATCGCACGCATAAGCGTTGACGAGATGGTTAAGTGCTTTGATGAGGCAGATATCATTACCCTCGTTAACTGGAGTTACCTCGTGCATTTCCACGAAATTTACGAAAAATTCCTTGAAATTGTTATGCCCAAGCTCAGCAAAAAGGACAGAAAAATCTATATCGATATTGCAGATTGTGCCAAGCGTCAGCCCGACGAAATCAAGCGTGCTCTTAAGATGTTCGGTGCTTACAGCGAATATGCACCTACATATCTTGGCCTTAACAAGAGTGAGGCAATGGTAATGCACTCTATTTTAGGAGAGGGCGAGTATAAAGGTTCTCTTGATACTGCCCGTGCAATTAAGGAGTATTCGGGCATAGGCACTGTTGTAATTCACCCCGTTGACAGCTCGGCTGCAGTTTTTGACGGCGGAGAAATCGAGGTGCAGGGTATCCTTTGCGAAAGCCCCAAAAAGACAACGGGCGGCGGCGATAAC
>JAZNOC010000070.1:0-12214 GCA_045580605.1 Clostridia bacterium
ATTTTCCAATTTATAAAAAATAATAAAAGAAGTGTTATTTTCTTTGACTTTTACGCTTCTTTATTGTATAATTAACTTCATAAATATTATGTTGGGAGAAAAGGTCTTGTCGAAGGAAAATATAAAGGTCAGCTCTGAAGAGATTGCCTTGCAAAAGCAGGCAATGGCTGATATAAAAAAGAGCTTTTGCGGTAAAACTAAATATGCGGTTGTTGAAACCTTCGGATGCCAGCAAAACGTAAACGATTCGCAAAGGCTGATGGGTATGCTTATCGAAATGGGCTATACCTTAACCGAAGAGCGTGAAAATGCGGATTTTATAATTTTCAACACCTGCGCCGTGCGTGAAAATGCTGAGGCACGTGTTTTCGGTAACTTGGGCGAGCTTAAACGCCTTAAAAGGAAAAAGCCCGATATGATAATTGCCGTTTGCGGATGCATGGTCCAGCAGGAGCACATCGCAAACAGGGTGCGTGCAAAGTTCCGCCATGTTGATTTGGTTTTCGGCACGCATGTGCTCTGGAAGTTTCCCACGCTTTTGTCCGAGGTGCTTGAGCATAGGGAGAAGGTTTTCGACCTTTCAGGCAGCGGAAGAATTTTTGAGGATTTACCCGTTTTGCACGAGGGTGGTGCGAAGGCGTTTGTTTCCGTTATGTATGGGTGCAACAACTTTTGTTCGTACTGCATTGTGCCTTATGTAAGGGGTCGTGAGCGAAGTAGGAGTATTGAGGATATATTAAATGAAGTAAAGTCCCTTGCAAAAGAAGGTGTTAAGGAGATTATGCTCCTTGGTCAGAATGTAAACTCCTACGGCAAGGACCGTGGTGAGAGCGAGGCATTTTCCAATCTGTTGGAAAAGGTGAGCGAGGTAGAGGGAATTGAACGTGTTCGTTTTATGTCAAATCATCCTAAGGATATAACGGAAAATCTTCTTAAAACAATGGCAAGGCTTCCAAATGTTCCACATTCGCTGCATCTTCCGCTTCAGTCAGGAAGTGATAAGGTGCTTGAGAGCATGAACAGGCACTACACAAAAGAGAAATTTTTGGAAATTGTGTCGCTTGCACGCTCGCTTATGCCTGACATTGCATTTACCACGGATATAATTGTGGGCTTCCCCACCGAAACGGAAGAAGATTTTGAGGAAACGCTTGATGTTTTGAGGAAAGCTCGGTTTGACAGCATCTTCTCGTTTATATATTCGAAAAGACAGGGCACCAAGGCGGCAGAGATGGAGCCCGTGTTTAGCGAAGAAGATGTAGACCGTCGTTTTAAGCGTCTTTTAGAAGTTCAAAACGATATAAGTCTTAACGAGAATAAGCGCCACGAAGGTAAAACCGAAGAGGTACTCGTTGAGGGTGTAAGCAAAACTGACCCCGATATGCTGACGGGGCGTAATTACGCCAACAAGGTTGTAAACTTCAAGGGAGACGCATCTCTTACGGACAAGTTTGTAAAGGTAAAGATAACAAAAGCTCAGACCTGGGTACTTCAGGGAGAGTTAGTAAATGAATAAGGAGATAGATAAAAATGGCAAGTATTTTTGAAAAAGCACGTGAGCTCGGTGTAGCAATAATTGAGAGCGAAGAGTATAAGGAACTTAAAAAAGCAGAGCTCGAGCAGGAAAATGATGAGGAAGCACTCGAACTTCTTAAAAAATACAGCGAGCTTCGTCAGACTCTCGCAAAGGAAATTCAGGGAGAAAACGTTAGCGAAGAGAGAATGGCCGAGATTCGTGATGAGCTTGAAGAGGCTTACTCAGCGCTTACAACGAATGACCATATCACTGCATATATAAATGCACAAAAGACATTTCAGGCGATCATCGACCAGATGAATAACATCATCTCATACCATATCACAGGCAAGCTTTCAACAGGCTGCAGCGGTGATTGCAGCAGCTGCTCAAGCTGCCACTGATATTAAACAAATTTGAGGTTTATGGGGATTAACCCCATCGGCTTAGAAAAGGAGGAGTAAAAATGGCAGAACTTACTCCTATGATGAAACAATACGTTTCTATAAAGAAGCAATGTCCCGATACCATCCTTATGTATCGTCTTGGCGACTTTTACGAAATGTTTTTTGAGGATGCTATCCTTGCATCCAAAGAACTTGAAATAACGCTTACCGGCCGTGATTGCGGTCAGGAGGAACGTGCACCAATGTGCGGAGTGCCGTTCCATGCGGCAGACGGATATATTGCAAAGCTTGTGTCAAAGGGGCACAGGGTTGCTATCTGCGAGCAGGTGGAGGACCCAAAGCTTACAAAAGGCATAGTAAAACGTGAGATTATCCGTGTGGTTACACCGGGCACTATCTTAGACGACTCTCTTTTAAGCTCGCGCACCACAAACTATATGGCGTCTATCTATCGTGAGGGGGATACCTCGGGCATTACCTTTGCTGATGTTTCCACGGGTGAGATTTTGGGTACAACACTCTTTGATGACCCCAACTGCGAAAAGCTTATCGGTGAGCTTTCACGCTTTTCGCCTGTTGAAATTGCACTCGGCGGCGCAGCAATAGGCAACAAAAAAATTGACAAATTCATAAACCGACAAACATCTGCCCTTGTGTGTACATACGACCCAGGCGAGGTCGAAAAAACAGCGGGAGAGGTGCTTAAGGCTCAGCTTAAAAACAGCTATGATATAACAGAAAAAGCACTTAAGATATCAACCGCCCCACTGATTGATTATCTTATCGAAACGCAAAAAGCACCACTTGTGCATCTCAGCGAGATAAATATTTACACCTCGCAGGAATTTGTTGACATAAACGCTGCAAGTCAAAGAAATCTTGAGCTTGTGGAAACGATGCGTGAAAAGGAAAAGCGCGGAAGTCTTTTCTGGGTGCTTGACCACACAAAAACCGCAATGGGAGCACGTATGCTCAAACAGTGGATTCTCCGTCCGCTTATAAATGCGGCGGCAATAAACAACCGCCTTTGCAGCGTGGAGGAAATCCATTCAAACCTTTCCTGGAGAGAAGAGCTTGGAGAGAGCCTTTCGGGCGTTTATGATATTGAAAGGCTAATGAGCCGTGTTTCTCTCGGCACAGCTAACGCACGTGATTTATCGGCAATGCGTGTTTCGTTTTCGCGTCTCCCGTATCTTTCAAAGCTGTTGTGTAGTGCAAGAAGCACGCTTCTTGAAAATCAGGCATCATCGCTTGACACGCTTGACGATTTGTATGACCTTCTTTGCCGTGCAATAGTTGATGAGCCACCGCTTTCTTTGAGAGACGGCGGACTGATTAAAGAGGGGTTTAATGAGGAAATTGACTCCTTAAGGCTTGCCGCAACTGACGGGAAAAGCTACATCGCAGGGCTTGAGGCACGTGAACGTGAAAAAACGGGAATTAAAAACCTTAAGGTTAAATATAACAAGGTTTTCGGCTACTATATTGAGGTGTCGGCATCAAATCTTTCAAAGGTGCCCGAGGACTATATCCGCAAGCAGACCATAACAAACGGCGAAAGATATATCACGGCGGAGCTTAAGGAGATTGAGAGTACAGTTGTTGGTGCATCTGAAAAGCTTGTTGCGCTTGAATATGCCGAGTTTGTAAATGTGCGCAACAGAATATGTGAGCAAATCGAGCGCATAAGCAAAACGGCGCATGCTATCGCAACGACCGATGTGCTTTACTCGCTTGCAACTGCAGCGGTTAAGAATAACTACACAAAGCCAACTGTAAATCTTTCGGACAGGCTTTGTATTACAGACGGGCGTCATCCCGTTGTGGAAAAGGTTTTATCAGACAGCCTTTTTGTTCCTAACGATGCACAGCTTGATTGCGGAGAAAACCGTATTGCAGTTATCACGGGACCGAATATGGCGGGCAAATCTACATATATGCGGCAAACGGCAATTATTGCACTTATGGCACAGATTGGATCTTTCGTTCCGGCAAAAAGCTGCGAGTGCGGAATTGTCGACAAGATATTTACAAGAATAGGGGCATCTGACGACCTCGCATCAGGGCAGAGCACATTTATGCTTGAAATGAATGAGGTAAGCCATATTCTTAAAAATGCAACAAAGAAAAGCCTTTGCATTCTTGATGAGATAGGCCGTGGCACAAGTACGTTTGATGGTCTTTCAATCGCATGGGCAGTCATTGAATATATTGCAAACAAAGTGGGTGCAAAAACTCTTTTTGCAACGCACTACCACGAGCTTACCGCTCTTGAAAGCACAATTGCTGGCGTAAAGAATTACAACACCGCCTGCAAAAAGCGTGGGGACGATATTACATTCCTTCGCAAAATTGTGCGTGGCGGCACAGACGACAGCTTCGGTATCGAGGTTGCAAAGCTCGCAGGTGTTCCCGAAACCGTTATAAAAAGAGCAAAGGAAGTTTTAAAAACGGTTGAAAGCGAGGCTCCTTCTCAGACGGGCAAAAATATTGCCGAAAGAGCTGAGCAGGAGGATGCTCAAATTGCCTTTTCTATGGTTGAAAACAGTGCTCTTTCCGAAGCGCTCAAGCAAATTGATGTAACAACACTTACGCCGATTGAGGCGCTTAATAAACTGTACGAATTACAACAACTTATCTAAAGGAGGTGCAGGAATGTGGGAAAAATAAATGTACTCGATAAATTAACCGCCGAGAAAATTGCGGCAGGCGAGGTTGTTGAGCGTCCGTCAAGCGTTATTAAAGAGCTTGTGGAAAACTCTATCGATGCCGGTGCAACAAGCATAACCGTCGAAATAAAAAATGGCGGTGTTACATATATGCGTGTTACTGATAACGGCAGCGGTATGGATGAAAGCGACGCGCAAACTGCATTCCTAAGGCACGCCACAAGCAAGATAAAAACAGATAAGGACCTTGAAAAAATCCAGACTCTCGGCTTCAGGGGTGAGGCTCTTTGCTCAATTGCCGCTGTAAGCAGAACTGAGCTTTTTACAAAAAGAGCGCAGGGCGAGGGGACACACGTGGTAGTTGAGGGTGGCGAAAAGATAGTTTGCGAAAACGCAGGCTGCCCCGACGGAACAACTATAATTGTAAAAAATCTTTTTTACAACACTCCTGCGCGTATGAAGTTTTTAAAGTCTGATAAAACGGAAGGCTCTTACATTATGGACGTTTGCCAGAAGCAGGCGCTGAGCCATCCCGACGTATCGATAAGATTTATACGTGATGGGAAAGAGGTGCTTTTCTCCCCGGGAGACAGCACTCTCAAAAATGCATTGCACGCCGTTTTCGGCAAGGACATTTCCTCAAATGTTTGCGAGGTTAATTACGAAAAAAACGGAGTGCGTGTATCGGGACTTACGGGCAAAAACAACCTTGCAAGACCCAACAGACTTATGCAGGTTTTCTTTGTAAACAACCGTTTTGTTATGAATAAAACGCTCTATAACGCAATAAGCGAGGCTTACAAAAATGAGCTTATGATTGGGCGCCATCCCGTTGCAGTTTTAAATGTTGAGCTTGATGCAAGAGATGTCGATGTAAATGTGCATCCCGGTAAAACCGAGGTTAAGTTTGCAAGCGAGCAAAATGTGTACGAGGCCGTTTACTGGGCTGTAAAA
This sequence comes from Clostridia bacterium, assembly GCA_045580605.1. Taxonomy (GTDB): domain Bacteria; phylum Bacillota; class Clostridia; order UMGS1883; family UMGS1883; genus UMGS1883. The sequence continues at coordinate 5,547 of JAZNOC010000070.1, forward strand.
AATGCTATCAGTCAGGCGGCATCGCCGAGAGAGGTTTTTGACGCACCACAAAAAAGTGCATACAAAATGCCTTTTGAGCTTAAAAAACAGGAACAAATCCGCTTTGAGCCCGTGCAAAAGGAGCGTACAAGCACAGCCTTTAAGCCTTACGCACCCAAGCAGGAAATTAAACCCACGCCCAAAACGGAAAATGAGATTAAGGAGGAGCTTGCACCTTTCGAAAGCAAGCTTCCGGTCAAAAAAGTAGAGGGAATAGACTCCTACAAGGAGCTTTCAAAGACATTTCTTCCTGAGGAAACAAAAGAACAGGCATCCCCAAAGCCCCCAACTGTTTTGCCGACAGATTTCAGGATAGTCGGTCAGCTTTTTTCCACATATATACTTGTTGAAGAGGGCGACGATTTTATCCTTGTTGACCAGCACGCCGCACACGAGCGTATTAAATACGAGGAGATAAAGGCGAGGGGAAACAAGGCAGACGCACAGATGCTTCTTATGCCGCTTAATGTAAATCTTACTCCCGCCGAGAACGAAATTGCTTTGCAGAGCAAGGACTTTCTTGAGGGTATAGGCTTTGAATTTGAAGATTTCGGCGGCGGAAGTGTAATTCTGCGCTCACTTCCTGCAGATTGTCCTTACGAAGACGGGGCAGAGCTTTTTGTGGAACTGCTTTCCGTGCTTTCGGGTGATGGCAGCGGAGAAATAACCCGTGTGCGTGATAAGGCGGTTTACACGGTTGCGTGCAAGGCGGCAATAAAGGCAAATCACCAGCTTTCTGAAAAGGAGCTTAACGAGCTTTACACAAGGCTTCTTTCACTTGACGGAATATCCACTTGCCCGCACGGGAGACCATTTAGTATAAAACTTACAAAATATCAAATAGAAAAAATGTTCGGAAGGATAGTATGAGTACTCAAAAACCAAAAATTCCGATTGTGGCAGTAGTCGGTGCAACGGCATCGGGAAAGACTGCGCTTGGCATTGAGCTTGCAAAGGAGCTTTCAGGCGAGATTGTGTCGTGCGACTCGATGCAGATTTACCGCGGGCTTGATATTGCCACTGCAAAGCCTACAAAGGAAGAGATGCAGGGGATAAAGCATCATCTTATAGATATTATAGACCCTACACAAAATTTCAGCGTCGGGCAATTTTGCGAAATGGCACACGCCGTTATCGAGGATATCCACGCACGCGGAAAAACGCCTATACTTGTCGGTGGAACGGGGCTTTATGTTGACAACACCGTTATGAAAACGACGTTTAGTGCCCCCGCCCGTGATGAAAAGCTTTCAAATGAGCTTTTAGAATTTTCACAAATTCACGGAAATAAGGCGCTTTACGAAATCCTTTTAAAAGAGGATGAGGGTGCCGCACAAAAACTTCACCCCAACGATGTTAAAAGGGTTGTCCGTGCCATTGAAACTGTGCGCACAACGGGGAAGACAAGGGCGCAGATAGATAGCGAAAGCAGAAACAAAGAGGATTTTTACGATTGCATCTGGCTTGCTATAGATATGGAAAGGAGCACCCTTTACGAGCGTATAAACAAGCGTGTTGATATAATGCTTGATATGGGGCTTTTGGAGGAAACACGAGAAAAAGTGTATCCCATAAAAAATACAAATGCAACTGCGCTTCAGGCAATAGGCTACCGTGAGATGCTAATGCACCTTGACGGACTTTGCACCTATAACGAGGCAGTAGAGCTTTTAAAACGAAATACTCGCCGATACGCAAAGCGTCAACTTACGTGGTTTTCGGCGAATAAAAATATTCACTGGCTTGCGAAGGAGAATGCTTTGGAGCAAGCCCTGTACTTAAAAGAAAGGAAAGAGAATTGACATGAGAACACAAATCAGCTTACAGGACGTATTTTTAAACCAAGTGAGAAAAGACAAAACGTACATTACAATCTTTCTCGTTAGTGGTTTTCAGATAAGAGGGCTTGTTACAGGCTTTGACAACTATACAGTCGTGCTTGACTGTGAGGGTAAGCAAGAGCTTGTGTACAAGCACGCAATTTCAACAATTATACCATCGCACCCCGTAAACTTTGTTGCGGCAGAAAGCGAGACTCAGGAGTAATAATTTGTAAGGCAGGTAATGAAGCGTGAACAAAAAAATAAAGATAATTTTACTTGTGGCTGTCATTACCGCACTGATAAGCACAATCAGCTATTGTAGTGCACCGTATGACACAGAAACGGCGCAGTTAAAAGAAATGAGCAAGATTGTTATCGGAAGCGGCTATATTCTTAGAAATGAAACCGTTGTAAAAAACGATATCACAGGCGTTTTTGAGCCACTTGTAAAGGATGGCGTACGTGTTTCTAAAGGGAGCACCGTTGGCACCATCATAAGCGGAAACTTAGATGAAGAGCTTGCCTCGAGACTTGAGGAGGTAACTGCGCGTATTGAGAAAATCAGACAGTCTGCAAGCTTTGCCGATATATATGCATCAGACGAGATTCGTATATATTCGGTTTTAAAAGACATGGCACAGGGAATTCGTGGTAGTACTGATATGCGCGACTATGCCTCGGCAGAGGAGTATGTTTCGCAGCTTAATTCAATAATCGGGAAAAGCGGCGACAATGATGCAACTGCCCGTGATAAACTTTTGGTTTCGTTGGAGGATGAAAAATACACGCTCGAGCAGCAGCTTGGGGGAATCCGTACAAATGCTTTGTCTCCTGCAGCAGGAGTGTTTTATACCACACTTGACGGCCTTGAGGGCATCGGGGATAACGAGGCAGATGTGTCAAAGCTCTCCTGCGTGGATATTGACGGGTTTTCAGAGGACCTAAGCTCATATAAAGGTGATGACAAGGCTGTTGCAAAAATTTGCGACACATACACCTGGTATCTTGCTGCAAACATCTCAAAGCAGGACGCCGAGGGCATTGATGTAGGTAACGATGTGCAGATTTCCATTGATGAACAGCCGTTTGTAAAGGCAAGTATCATTGCTCTTAATGAGGACGGGGCAGATAGAGTAGCTATCGTAATCAAAAGCACCGTTGATGTTAAGAGTATAACTGAAAAACGCACAGTAGAATTTGAAATAAAAAAAGAGCAGTATAGCGGTATTTATGTGCCGTCGGCGGCAATCCGTGTTGTTGACGATGTAACGGGTGTTTATATAATAAATCAAAACGGCACCGTAAACTTCCGCGTAGTAAATATAATTGCAAATTTCGACGATTACTATATTGTACAAAACAAATACACGCCACCTGCCGATTGTCAATATCAGGCACTCAAGGTTTACGATAATGTATTGGTAAATCCGGAATCGGTGAGCGGAGTTGATCGAAAGGAATAAAGGATATGTCAGTGGCAGAAAATCTTGCTGATATCAAAAAAAGAATAGATCGGGCTTGCAGGGAGTGCCAAAGAAATCCTGAAGATGTTGTACTCGTTGCCGTAAGCAAAACTGTAGAAGTTGATAAGATAAACGAGGCAAAAAACGAGGGACAGTATATCTTCGGGGAAAATCGCCCGCAGGAGCTTTGTGCAAAGTACCCAATTATAGATGGGGCGGAGTGGCATCTTATCGGTCATCTTCAGACAAATAAGGTCAAAACAGTTGTTGGAAAGGCAAAGCTTATTCACTCGGTAGACAGCCTGCGTCTGGCAGAGGCCATAAACACAGAGGCGAAAAAACAAGGGATTGTACAGGATATTTTGCTGGAGTTAAATATTTCCGGCGAGGAAAGTAAATATGGTTTGACAACAGAGGAAATTCCTAATATAATTAAATGTGTAAATAGCATGGAAAATGTCGCTTTCAAGGGATTTATGACAATGGCACCCAAAAACGCAGGAGAGGACGAGCTTCACCAAATATTTGGTGAAGCACATCGTATTTTTGAAAGTTACAGAAATAGCGGTGCAGTTGTTCTTTCGATGGGTATGTCGGGCGATTTTGAGGCGGCTATCAAAGAGGGTGCAACTCATATAAGGGTTGGCAGCTCAATTTTTAAAAGATAAATGGAGGTATGGAAAATGTCAGTATTTAAAAAAATTGGCGAATTGGTTTTCGGTCCTGAGGATGAAGAGGAAGTAGGTTTTTCATCGGGCATTTCAGATTCACCGCTTGATTTCGAGGAGCCTACTCCAACGGTGATATCAAAAAAATCAAAGGTTGTTAATATTGCAGCTACAACACAGATGAAGGTTGTTGTTGTTCAGATTGAAGAGTTTGAGGAGGCTCGCGAGATTGCTGACCATCTTCGCTCTAAAAAACCCGTTGTAATCAACCTTGAAAATCTTGAAAAGGAAACTGCGCGCAGAGTTCTTGACTTTGTAAGCGGTAGTGTTTATGGCTTAAGCGGCTCTATTCAGAAGGTTGCAGGCGGTATTTTCCTTATCGCGCCTTATAATGTTGACATAATGGCAGACGTGCGTGATGAACTTAAAAACACAGGAATCTTTCCGTGGGAATAAAAGAAGAAAAAAAGCGGTTTTTATACTCGCTTGACGATGAATCTCGTTCTTTGTTTGCTCGCATCTACGACCTTAGCGTGCAGGCAGATAAATACGGCGGCGCACTTTACGGTGATTTTATTTCCGAAACGAACGCCGATGTACTGCTGGATCGCAAGCACCTGCTTCCCGCAGAGCCTGTCCTTTTTGGCGGCTTTGACGGGGCGGAGCGCAAAATGGTCGGCTTTGTGCCCGACTACTTAGAGGCGGATTTTCCGATAAGCATTGTTAAAATCACCTCACGCAAGAATTCAAACCTTACGCACCGTGATTATCTGGGGAGCTTAATGGGGCTTGGTATAAAAAGGGAAAAATGCGGCGATATTATACTGAATGATAATATTTGCTGTGTTTTTCTGCAAAGTGATATTGCGCGCTTTGTCGATTCCTCGCTTCTGCGTGTCGGGAGTGAAGGAGTAAACACAAGCATTGTAAGTGTGGATGAGGTTACTCTTCCCGAGAGAAAATTCACTCAAATAAGCGGTACTGTGGCGTCATTAAGGCTCGACAGTGTGCTTACACTGTTTATAGGCACGGGTCGTTCTCACACAACCGCATATATAAATAACGGGCGTGTATTTGTAAACGGAGTGGTATCTTCAAAACCCGATATGCACCTTGAGGACGGGGATGTAATAACTGTCCGCGGTGTTGGGCGTGCAATCCTTGAAGTCGGGGGAACATCACGCAAGGACAGAACTTTTATCACGCTTAATAAATATGCGTAAAGGATTTTAAAATGCTTTTGTATGTTTTTATTTCTATAGCAGTTATTTTGCTTGACCAGTTAAGCAAAATTTTAATAACATCGCACTTTTCTCTTTATGAGCAGAAGACCTTGATTGAGGGAGTGCTTAGCTTTACTTATATTCAAAACCGCGGGGCAGCCTTTGGCATTTTCAGCGGTGCAAGGGTGTTTTTCATTGTAATAACCGTGCTTGCGTTTGTGCTTGGCTATGTTTATTTCAAAAAGCATCCGATGAAAAATATTTTCGAAAAGCTTGGCATATCCTTTATTGCGGGCGGTGCAGTCGGCAATCTCATCGACAGAGCGTTTTTGGGATACGTGCGTGATTTTATCAGTGCAGATTTTATCGATTTTCCGATTTTTAATGTTGCAGATTGTTTTGTTTGCATAGGTGCGGCAATCTATATTTTATGTATACTACTCGAAAAAAATGAGGGTAAGTCAGATGAATAAAAGAATAGAACTGACAGCGTGCAGAAATGCACGCTGCGATGTATATATAGCCGAAAATGTTGAGGGTGTATCCCGCAGCTTTGCGTCAAAGCTTTTTGACGAGGGACGTGTACTTGTAAACGGCAAGGCGGTGCGCTCCTCCTTTAAACTTAAGGAGGGCGACGTTATTTCCTTTACCATGCCCGAGGCACGTGAGCTTTCCGTCGAGGCTCAGGATATACCGCTTGACATTGTATATGAGGACATGGATGTGCTCGTTATAAATAAGCCTCGCAATATGGTGGTGCATCCCGCAGCGGGCAATTTCGACGGCACGCTCGTCAACGCAATTATGCACCATTGCGGCGACAAGCTTTCGGCAATAAACGGCGTTTTAAGACCGGGGATTGTCCATCGTATAGATAAGGACACAACGGGGCTTTTGGTTGTTGCAAAAAATAATGATGCACATATATCGCTTACAAATCAGCTTGCAGATAGGTCTCTAAGCCGCACATACTATGCGATAGTTCACGGAAACATTAAGGAGGATTCTCTCACTGTCGATGCTCCCATTGCACGAAGCACTCAGGACAGAAAGAAAATGACCGTAAGCGAAAAAAACAGCCGAAACGCAGTTACGCACATAACAGTGCTTGAGCGTTTTGGGAAATACACATACATCAGGTGCAAGCTCCAGACGGGCAGAACGCATCAGATAAGGGTGCACACAAAGCACATCGGCCACGCAATCCTCGGGGATAAGACTTATGGCCCCAAAAAAGAGGAGTTTAATCTCATAGGTCAGCTTCTGCATGCAGGGGAGATTGGCTTTGTTCATCCACGAAGTTTGGAAAACGTATCTTTCTCGGCACCATTGCCGGAGGATTTTAAAATAACTCTCGAAAGAATCAGAGAAAAATATAGGAGGCAGGAAGATGTCTAAGGAAAAATTTTATATCACCACCCCAATATATTACCCGAGCGATAAGCTCCATAT
>JAZNOC010000071.1:0-2260 GCA_045580605.1 Clostridia bacterium
ATTCCTACCTACGGTTACGACTGGCCATTGCCTTTTGTTCAGGGCGAAACTGCCGCCACCTCAATTTCAAATGTGCAGGCAATAGACCTGGCACGAAACTACGGCGCAGTAATTAATTATGACACCACTGCTGAGTCTCCCTGGTTTAACTATACCGATGATGAGGGCGTTTCCCACGAGGTGTGGTTTGAAGATGCAAGAAGCATAAATGCTAAGCTACTTCTGGCAAACGAATATAATTTTACAGGAGTAGGTTATTGGGACCTTTTAAGTCCTTTCCCGCAGAACTGTGCAGTTTTAAACTCCCTCTTCGTCTTCACTCCTGTATAATTCACTGTAATCCCGAAGCTCGGCACCTTTATAATAATACTTTATAATATCTTCACAGGTCAGTCCCTGCTCGCTCATATAGCGTGCACCCCACTGACTCATACCAACTCCGTGACCATATCCACGGCCGCTTATAACATAATTTCCGCTGCCAGGCTTTGCAGTGCGGGTATCAATTCCCTCTGCGGTAAGTATGTAATATTCTCCCGTTATTTTTGTCTGTCCCTCGGCGCTCAGACAATGAATTTCAGAGCCTTTTGGCGCAGTTATTGTATAAAGCTGACTTTTAAGTCCTAAAAATGTTCTTGTATAACCCTTGGTATAGCTTTTTGTGCCTTTTGTTCCTGTAATTTTAACCTCAAGCACCCTGCCTGATTCAGATGTTTTGGTAACTTCCATATTAACTATATCGCCAATATCAACACCATTTCCGGCAAGCTCTTTTTTTATTTTTTGAGGAGAAAATTCCACTGTCCACACAGCCCCGGGAATTTCGTCAGTTTTCTCATACTCGTCTATAAAGGTCTGAAAATAAGGGTAGCTACCGCCCCATACATTTTCCGCCGCCTCAACATATCCTCCATTGGATGAATAAAAGAGCGTGTCCACAACCTTGTTGTCATAAGCGGCAACAATGCCAAGTGTCTCCTCTACTGCTCTGTTTGTGGAATCCTTTTCCGACGCAATCCCGCCATAAACCTGGCAGTTGGTGGTAGTGCACAGGTCAAACCCGAAATCGGAGTGTTTTCCAAGTGACTTAAGAGCATAACAGCGCGCGGCAATAGCCTGTGCCTTTAAAGCCTCGGTGTGCCAGCTTGAGGGCATTTCGCCTGCAACAACGCCTCGCACATAATCGTCAAGACTTATTTCATTTATAACCGTTATTTTCCCATCGTGAGGACGGAAAATCACATTTCCTCTGTAATCTTTTCCTTCTATTGTAACAACCGAGTTTCTTGCTACCGCCTTAACTTCAGCGCCTTTAACTCCTTCATAAACAACTGTTTCTCCGTCAGGACCGAATAAAGTTATAATTCCTTCAGAAAGTTTTGCGATAAGCTCTGTTCCCAAATCTTCAGCCAATTCAGTTTCAAATCCGTCTTCCGATTTAACAGTTACCGATTCTTTTGCGCTAGGGCCATAGAAAAGCCCCACTCTGAGCGGTGGCATTTTGGCAGATGCGCTCATCATAAAGACAAGAGCAAGAAGTGTCAGTAGAAATATATATTTAAGTTTCATATATGTAGCCTCCAAAATCTGCATAAGTATTTATTTCGACAAAAGTTTTAAAAACCCTTTATGTAATTATTGATTCTTGACATATTGCCCCCGTCGTGGTATAATGTTTTATCATTATATTAAATGTTATATTCTATATATTAAGGATGATGAAAATGAAAAATTACAAAGTAGGAATTATCGGTGCTACCGGCATGGTAGGTCAGAGATTTATCACTCTCTTAGACAAACACCCCCATTTTGAGATTGCTCTTCTGGCAGCAAGCAGTCGCAGTGCAGGCAAAACTTACGGTGAAGCAGTTGGCAGCCGCTGGGCTATGCAGACCGAGCTTCCCGATTATGTTAAAAATATGCATGTTTATGACGCTGAAGCAGACATTGATGTTATAGCATCTAAAGTGGATTTTGTTTTCTGCGCAGTTAATATGCCCAAAGACCAGATTAGAGCTTTGGAAGAAAAATATGCTAAAGCAGAAGTTCCCGTTGTTTCAAACAACAGCGCTCACAGAATGACCGAGGATGTTCCCATGGTTGTTCCCGAAATCAACCCCGAGCATATCAAGGTTATTGATGACCAGAGAAAACGCCTTGGAACAAAAAGAGGTTTTATTGCGGTTAAATCAAACTGCTCACTCCAGAGCTATGTTCCCGCGCTTCACCCCCTTCTTCCTTACGGACTAAAACGTGTTGC
>JAZNOC010000072.1:0-6798 GCA_045580605.1 Clostridia bacterium
AGAATACCAAAATCCTCAGTTTCCGCAATGGAAAGTGCCCTCATATTTATGTTATTTTTTGCGAGTATGTCTGTTACTGTAGCGATTGAACCTTTTCTGTTCTGAACAAAAACTGTTAACTGCTTGATTGCCATTATAAACTCCCCTTTCTTATATCAGCTTACGCTTATCAATTACACGAACTGCCTTGCCCTCGCTTCTTGCGATGGTCTTCGGTGCAACAAGATGTACTGACGGATTGATACCGAGCATTGTCTTCATCGCATTTGCAAGTGATTTTTCCATTGCAAGAACATCTCTTACTTTATCTGTGAACTGCTCAGGCGACATTTCAACATTTACCTCAAAGGTATCAGTGTTATTCGCACGGTCTACAACAATCTGGTAGTTTGGCTGATATCCCTCGTTAAGGAGAACAGTTTCAATCTGGCTCGGGAACACGTTAACGCCCCTGATAATGAGCATATCATCTGTTCTTCCCATCGGTTTAGCCATTTTTATAAGAGTTCTTCCGCAAGAGCATTTTTCCCTTGAAAGAACGCAGATATCCCTTGTTCTATAACGAAGAAGCGGGAATGCTTCCTTATCAAGCGAAGTGAACACAAGCTCGCCCTTTTCGCCCTCGGGCAAAACTTCGCCGGTTTCGGGGTCAATAATTTCTGCAAGGAAGTGGTCTTCGTTTACGTGCATACCGCTTTGCTCGCTGCACTCAAAGGCAACTCCGGGGCCGCTCGTCTCTGTAAGTCCATATATATCGTAAGCCTTGATACCAAGTGTTTCCTCAATATTTTTGCGCATTTCCTCTGTCCACGGTTCTGCGCCGAAGATTCCTGCCTTGAGAGGAATGTCCTCGGGCTTATAGCCTTGTTCCTTTAAGGATTCACCGATATATGCGGCATAAGACGGTGTGCAGCAAAGAATTGTTGCATTAAGGTCCATCATAAACTGAATCTGACGCTCGGTATTACCTGAAGACATAGGAAGCGTAAGACTTCCCACCCTGTGAGAGCCGCCGTTAAGACCTGCACCACCTGTGAAAAGACCATAGCCATAAGCAACCTGACAAACATCCTCATTGGTTCCGCCTGCTGCTACAATTGCACGGGCGCAGCAATCTTCCCAGAGGTCTATGTCATTTTGTGTGTAAAAAGCAACTACACGCCTTCCTGTTGTTCCAGATGTAGACTGAATACGCACACAATCCTTTAAGGGTTTTGCAAGCAGTCCGTAGGGATAAGCGTCTCTAAGATCTGCCTTTGAAAGAAACGGAAGCTTATGTAAGTCTTCTATCCCCTTGATATCTTCAGGCTTAACTCCCTTTTCGTCCATAAGATTGCGGTAATATTCTACGTTCTCATAGACGTGCTTAACCTGCTTAACAAGCTTCTCCGACTGAAGCTTTTTGATTTCTGAGACGGGCATCGTCTCAATTTCTTTCTGATAATAATTCTGTGCCATTTTCTTCTTCCTTTCTTCTTAGGAATTACAGATAAACAAAAAGTCCTCTGCAATCCTTTTATGGATACAGAGGACGAAATAACAATTCCGTGGTACCACCTCAGTTCGCCGTTACCTCACGATAACGACCTTTTCAGGTACTAACATACCTTAGTTCTGTAACGGGAACGCCCGTTGCATCCTACTTGAAATTCTTCGTTCAGTGCACTGCTAACAGAAGGAATTCGGCAAGGTCTCGCCATTGCCTCGCACCGACCGGCAACTCTCTTTAGGCTTTTCCAAGCTTACTGATTTCTGCTCAAACGCATTTAAATTATTTACATTATACCACGCTAAAGCGATAAAGTCAACATTTTTTTAACCCTAACATTTCTACGGATTCATCACGCATCTTATACTTTAATATCTTTCCTGCCGCATTCATCGGGAATTCGTTTACAAAAACAAAGTATCTGGGAACCTTGTGTCTTGCAATGTACGAATTACCGAATTCACGCATTTCGGCTTCATCCGCAGTTTCACCCTTGTGAAGAATAATCCACGCACAACATTCCTCGCCGTACTTTTCGTCCGGAACGCCCACGACCTGAACATCACGCACTTTGGGATTTGTAAGATAAAATTCTTCAATTTCACGGGGGTAAAGGTTCTCACCGCCACGGATAATCATATCTTTAAGACGACCGGTAACCTTATAGTAACCGTCAGGCGTTCTCATACAGATATCTCCTGAGTGAAGCCATCCGTCCTTATCAATTGCCTGAGAGGTTGCCTCGGGCATCTTATAGTAGCCCTTCATTATATTGAAGCCTCTCGCTACGAACTCACCGCTTTCTCCGTCAGGAAGCTCTTCACCCGTTTCGGGGTCTATTATCTTACACTCAACTCCGGGGAAAGCACTGCCGACAGTTTCAACTCTGTGGTCAAGGTCCTCGTTAACCTCGCCCATTGTACATCCGGGAGAAGCCTCGGTCTGTCCATAAACAGAGATGATTTCACGCATATTCATTTCAACCGATGCACGACGCATTAAATCTGCAGGGCAGTTAGCTCCCGCCATAATACCCGTTCTCATATACGAAAAGTCGGTCTTTGCAAAATCAGGATGATTAAACATTGCAATAAACATTGTCGGAACACCGTTAAAGCAAGTGATTTTTTCGTCATTTACGCACGAAAGCGAAGACTTTGGCGAGAAATAAGGTATGGGACAAAGCGTTCCGCCGTGTGTCATCATAGATGTCATTGAAAGCACCATGCCAAAGCAGTGGAACATCGGCACCTGAATCATCATACGGTCAGCCGTTGACAAATCCATTCTGTCGCCGATGGTTTTACCGTTGTTAACTATATTTCTGTGAGTGAGCATAACGCCCTTGGGAAAGCCCGTTGTACCAGAGGTGTACTGCATATTACAAACATCGTCAGGTTTAACGAGTGATGCACGTCTTCTTACTTCTTCACGTGGTACAAGAGAGGCACGTGAAAGCATCTCTTCCCACGTAAGACAGCCCTGCATCGAAAAGCCTACCGTAACAACATTTCTGAGGAACGGAAGATTTTTGGAATAAAGCGCGGTCCCAGGCTCAAGACTTTCAAGCTCAGGGCAAAGCTCACTTATTATCTCCTTATAGTTAATGTCCTTGCAGTACTCAATCATTACAAGAGTATGAGTATCGGACTGCTTTAAAAGATATTCAATCTCGTGAATTTTGTATGCAGTATTAACAGTAACCAAAACTGCACCAATTTTTGTTGTTGCCCAGAAGGTTATAAACCACTGAGGCACATTTGTTGCCCATACTGCAACGTGGTCGCCTGCCTTTACACCAAGCGATATAAGTGCCGCCGCACATTCATCAACATCGCGCCTGAACTGCTCATACGTTCTTGTATAGTCAAGCGTGGGATACTTAAATGCGTACTGGTCGGGATAATTCTTTACCATAGTGTCTAAAACATCGGCAAAGGTTTTGTCAATAACATCGTACTTTTTCCAGACAAAAGTGCCTGTCTTATCTCTGTTGTAGTACACCTTATCAAAAGACTTTTTCTCACGGTTAAGAGATGAAATGTAGTTTGCAAAATGCGTAAGAACAATATCTGCATCGTTTATCTCTTCGTTCCACGCAGCGCAGATAAAGCCCTCGTAGTTAAGGGACGAAAGGGCATTGATAAGCTCTTGGGTCTCAAGTTCACCCTCGCCAATTAAAACGGTTTTGCCGTCCTTCATATCTCCAAGGCGAACATACTTTATATATGCACCCAGAGTCTTGATGGTTGCCTCTGATGACTCTCCCGCATCGAAATATGTGCCTCTCACATTCCACGAAGCACCGATTGCTGCAGAAGAAAAATGATTTATTATTCCAATTACATTTTCCGTGTTTGCAAGATAGCCCACAGTTTCAAAAAGAATACTGACATCTGATTTTTCAGCCTTTTTAATAGTGGCAGAAAGCTTTTCATCAAGCACATCAAAGGAAGTCTCCTTTTCGATGCGAACAATTACGTTTGCTACTCCCGAAGCAGATGCCATATCCACGTATTTTGCAATCAGTTCAGAAGTAACATTTTCGCTCTCAATAGGCTCGGGCATACGAAGTGCAGAGATCTCAAGATTTCTGTTAACAAGCTTTCTTTTTGCATCAGCAATGCGGTCCCGTCTTAATACACTGTCGTAATGATAGCTTCTTTCTTTTATTGCATCATATATTTCAAAGCCCTCAAAGCCGTAATCAAAGGCATAACGGCAAGTGTCAAGAAAGGAAGCTCGGCTTACATTCTTGGTAGAAAAAACAATCTTCATATTATGCCTCCTCAAATACAATTTTGTTAAGTGCATTTATATATGCTCTGATACTTGCGGCAACAATATCGGTTGATGTGCCATTTCCCGAATAAAGCTTTCCATTGTTGCGAAGCCTTACAAGGGCAGAGCCAAGAGCCTCTTTTCCCTCTGTTACAGACTGCACCTGAAAATCGTCAAGCTCATAATGATGACCGATGCACTGCTCTATTGCACGGAATGCCGAATCGATAGGGCCTTCGCCATTACTTACACCGCTCATAATTTCATCGTTGCATCTAAGTGTAACCTGCGACATTGAGCTTGCTACGTTACTGCTTGTAGTTGTATACGATTCAAAATGGTATGTCGACGGAGCCTGCATAGCAGAGCTTGCAATTAAAGCCTCGAATTCCTTAGAGCCTACTGCACCCTTTTTTTCGCACACCTGCATAAGCGCTTTATATACGTTTCCAATATCTGCGTCGGAAAGTTCATATCCAAGAACCTCAGCAGCCTGTGTAACCTGTGCCATGGAAGAATCTGAGTCGAGAAGTATCTTCTTCTTTTCGCTGACTGCCTTTTCGTTTTCATAAGCCTCGTGATTTATGCTTGAAAGCAAATCATCAATGCTTGAGTGGATTTTTGTGTTGTTGAGCTTAATTTCAGCATCTATCTGCGCACCGCAAACGCTCATGGCGTCAGCAATTTCCCCTGTAAGAAGAATGTCCTCTCCTGCCATAGCACACTTGATGCCGTCTGCACCCTTTGCGGCTGCGTCAAACGCCGATGCAACGCCCATTCTGATACGGTCAGAAACCTGCACGTATACAGGGATACTTACCGCCTCTTTAACTTTTGCCACCAGCTGTGCAATCTCTTCGGGAGTCGATGCACCTGCATTATCACAAACGGTTACAAGACTTGCGCCACATTTTTCTGACTCTTTCACAGCAGAAATGAGGAAGTCTTCATCTGCTCGTGTTGCATCGAGTGCACAAAATTCAACATCATTGCAATATGCTTTTGCTTCTTTGATAAGCTCTGCAATTTTTTCAAGCATTGCTGCCTGCTTAACATGATATGTATATTCCATCTGGATTGTTGATACAGGAAGTTCAACCTGAAGGCGAGGCTTCTTTGCATCCTTGATGCATTCGAATACAGACGCGATATCTTCTTTGTTAAAGCCTACAGGAATAGCAAGTGTTGCATTCTGAACATTTTGTGCAATGGTTTTATAGATAATCGTATCCTCACGAAGATTTTTTACAGCCGCCAACTCAATAACATCTGCTCCAATAAGGTCTGCACAGTTAGCTATTGCTGATTTTTCACGGAAGAGTAGAGAAATTTCACGCTCCTCCGAAAGCTTTTTAAGCGTAATGTCTGCAATGTTGATTTTTCTCATTTTGAAAACCCCTTTCTTTTATATAAGAATGAATTTCACCAACAAAAAAACGCTTTCGTCTCTTTGTCAGTTAAAGAGACGAAAACGCTAAAATTCCAGTGTTTCCGCGGTACCACTCTTCTTCACCCAAATAGGATGCACTTTAGATGCTAACACATCTCAACTCTGTTACGGGAGTTCCCGTTTGCCGCTACTTTGGTTCACGACAACCGCTCCGCGGCGAGTTCGGCAAGCTTTCCCAATGCCTTGCACCAGCCGGCATCTCTCTCAAGGCGAAAGTTATTGCGTACTACTCCGCATCTCAGCGTTTAATTTGAAATTAGAATAAATTTTAGCACAAAAGTTTTCTTTTGTCAAGCCTTATTTTTGCAAATCCACAATTTTGCATTATCATACAGACCAAATCTGCCCGAAAATACATACGCAATTATAACAGCTATTACAAAAAACGGTACTGCTTTTGCGTCAAACACCTCTATTGCAAGTAAAAGTGATGCAATCGGGCATTTTGTCATACCAGAAAACAATGCAATGAAACCAAGTGCAGCGCCAAGCCCACCACTAAGTCCTATAATACCGGCTGCAAGGCAGCCAAACGTAGCACCTATAAAAAAGGTTGGTACAATCTCTCCGCCTTTAAATCCGGCAGCAATCGTAATTGCAGTAAAAACTATCTTCATAAGAAACGCACTGTGTTTTACATCCCCCGAAACAGCACGTCCGATAACATCCATACCTGCACCGTTGTAGTCTGTTGTCCTTAAAATAACTGTCAGTAAAACAATAATCAGGCCTACAACTACTGCCCGTACATAGTTATTGGGGATGTATTTTCCCATTATCAGCTTTGTCTTACTGATAGCTACTGAAAAGATGATACAAACACCTGCACAAAGGAGCGCTAAAAGGGCTACCTTCAACAGTGTGTCTGCGTGATATCCAAAAGCTTTCGGTATGGCAAATCTTACTGCATCAACACCTAATAATTGAGAAATAAAAAAAGCCGATACAGAAGAAATAATCCCAAGCAAAATTCCACAAAAATTAAATACACCCGTTACCTCCAACGAAAAGACAGTTGCCGTAAGAGGAGTTCCAAAAAGGGCAGAAAACACACTGCTCATCCCTGCAGTAACAAGCA
>JAZNOC010000073.1:0-16931 GCA_045580605.1 Clostridia bacterium
AAGGTCAAACTTTTCTATTGCGATACTTTCGTCCTTGCCGCTTTTTGTTGCAGTTATCATTTTGTGGATGACATAGTCCGACGGGCACGCAAGGTCGTAATTTGTTTTGCCCGTTTTTATGGTGTTAAGCATTGTTTCGCAGGTTTCAAACGTATCGTACTGAACACGCACCTTTTTGCCCGTGCGCGCAAAGTAATCCTTTTCCCAAAGCTCCATAACCGAGTCTGTTATCTTTGCTCCGTCGTCATCCTTGCCCTCGTCGATATACTCCTGCCAGTTATAGACACGCAAAACCTCTTCCTCTGCAAAGGCAGGAGGCATAACGCTAATCACCAAAAAGAGAGCCGCAAATAATGAAATTATTCTTTTCAATTTCTTTTGCCCTCCTTTTCGGCTGAGCTTTTTTTGTTAACGATAAGAAGAATCACAAGTGCAATAATTGTGATAATCGTTGTAAGTGCACGAAGAGACGGCGGAAGAGTTCCCTTTTTGCTCGTTACGCCGTATACATAGGTGCTGAGCGTCTGAAACGCAGTATCTCTTGTAAATGCCGTTATAATATAATCATCGAGGCTGAGGGTAATAGCTAATATAAAGCCCGAAAATACCCCCGGCATAATCTCGGGGATAACAATTCTATAAAGTGCCGTACGTGGAGTTGCACCAAGGTCAAGTGCCGCCTCGTAGATGTTTGGGTCCATCTGCATAAGCTTCGGGCGCACCGAAAGATACACAAAAGGAACGGTAAGCACAACATGACCTACCAGAAGTGTAAGAAAATTAAACTTTGCTCCGCAAAAAACAAACAATATAGTGAGCGAAAGCGCAGTTACAATCTCTGCATTCATAACAGGGATTTGCCCAATTCCCTCCATAACAACCTTTGTACGGCGTTTGCTATAGAAAATTCCTATTGCACCGAGCGTACCCAAAACTGTTGAAACAACAGCCGAGCAAAGCGCAATTGCAAATGTGTTTAAAAACGCCCGCATAATTTCTTCATCACGGAAAAGTGCCTTGTACAGATGGAGCGTGAATCCATTCCAGTTACCTATGATGCGTGTGTCGGTAAAGCTGAAAATTATCAGCACAATTATCGGCGCGTACATCAAAAGCAAAAGTATATACACGTAGAATTTGCATAAAAAGGATGACAGGGAGAAATTTTTTTCATTTTTCATTACCATATTCCCCCTTTCGGATTTTCAGAAGCGTCTGTTCCCGCAAAGAACATTCCGCCTAAGATAAACACAAGCATAATAAGCGCCACAAGGCTGCCCATGTGCCAAAGCGTCTGGTCAAAATAAAGCTGAATACTGTTACCTATAAGTGAAATCTTTCTCTCGCCCATAATATCACTTATAACAAAGCTACTCATTGTGGGCATAAATACCATTGATGCTGCCGATGCAATCCCCGGCATAGACATCGGAATAATTGTCTTTACAAACGTTTCTGCTTTATTTGCACCAAGGTCGTAGGATGCTTCAATAAGGCTTTTGTCAAGCTTTGATATTGTTGTATAAAGTGGAAGTATTACAAACGGAAGATAGTTGTAAACCATACCAATCATCGTTGCGGTGAAAGGGTAGCTTCCTCCGTTAATACCGATTGCGTAAAGCAAATCTCTTGTTGCCGCCGTTCTGAGCACAAAGTTAATCCACATCGGCATAACAAAAAGAAGAACAGTTGCCTTTCCGTAGCCAAGCTCCTTTTTTGCAAGGAAATACGCTGCAGGATAGCCTAAAACAAGGCAAATTGCGGTATTTACCATGCCGATAAACACGCTTACCAGAAGTGTATTTATGTTATGAGTGCTCTTAAAAAAGCTCCTTAAGTTTGCAAGTGTGATATTTCCCGCAGAATCTGTAAAAGCATACCCCACTATAAGAAGAAGCGGCACCACTACAAATAAAATCATAAAAACCGTGTAAGGAATGGCGAGAAGCTTTCTTGAAAAAACCTTATTTCTTTTCATAGTTTTTCGCCTCCGCCCTTAATGTAAGCCTGATATCCTCCGGTTTTACACGCAGACCGACAAGGTCGTTTTCGTCGTATGTATATTCCGTATCGAGAACAAAATCCTCATCCTCTTCTGTGCGAATAGTGAGCTGATAGTGGTCGCCCTTGTATATGATTGAAACAATCTCACCGCTCACATTGCCAGCCTCGTCATCGTCAAGGATTTCAATATCTGTAAGACCGATTTCGGCAATAACAGATGCATCTGTAAAGTCATATTTAGTGCCGTCGGGTGCAACAACATATCCCTCGTCGTCGACGGTACTTCCTGGGATAAGTGAGGTAATGTCGCAGTCAAATGGTGTTTCGGAAATAACAACCTTGTTGTTTTTGTCGATATAAGCATCGTTATATACGTTTGACAAAAGCTCTTTTTTCATTATGTGTATACCGTCGGGTTCAATATTTATCCCGTAGGTTTTGCCCGTTTCAAGATTTTTTGTATCGACGATAACAAGCTCATTTCTTGCAACCATCATAATATACTCATAGTGTATTCCCTTGAAAATTTTGCTTATGATTTTACCCTTTACCATTGCGTTTTCAGTGTCTTCCACAATATGCACGTCTTCGGGGCGAACAACAACATCGACCTTTTCGTTTTTGGGAAATTCGTCAACGCAATCAAAAACGTGGTTTATAAAACGCACCTTTTTATCCCCCGTTACTGTGCCACTGTAGATATTGCTCTCACCGATAAAGTTTGCAACGAAAGCATTTTCCGGCTCGTTGTATATTTCCTCGGGCGTACCTGTCTGCTGAATCATACCGTCCTTCATAACCACAACTCTGTCGGAAAGTGTAAGCGCCTCCTCCTGATCATGCGTAACATAAATAAAGGTTATGCCAAGCTTTTTGTGCATTTCCTTAAGCTCAAGCTGCATATCCTTACGCATTTTGAGGTCAAGAGCGCCAAGAGGCTCGTCAAGAAGAAGAATCTCAGGCTCGTTAACAATAGCTCGGGCAATTGCAATTCTCTGCTGCTGACCACCCGAAAGCGTTGAAATATCACGTGCCTGATACTCCTCAAGGTCAACTATCTTGAGGGCATTATGTACCTTTTCATCTATTTCTTTTTCTGTCAAGCGACGAAGCTTGCCCTTATCTTCAATTTTTTTGAGTTTAAGACCGAATGCAATGTTTTCATAAACATCCATATGCGGGAAAAGAGCATACTTCTGGAAAACCGTGTTTACAGGTCTTTTATATGGCGGGAGAAGCGTAATATCCTGCCCGTTAAGGAGTATACTGCCGTTATCGGGAAGCTCAAATCCGGCTATCATCCTGAGCGTAGTTGTCTTTCCGCAACCACTGGGGCCTAAGAAGGTTACAAACTCGCCCTTATTTATACTAAGGTTGAAATCGTCGACAGCATAAGTCTGTTCGAAGATTTTCGACACATTTTTTAGTTCTATTATCGCATTTTTTGCCAACTATAAAACACCTCTCGATATTTGTAGAATTTAGGGACTACCCCATTATAAAAAATATTATACATACTAATTATTTTGTTGTCAACGCTCAATTTTTTTACTATTTTACAAATAACTGTTGCGAAAAACAAAAAAATGTTATAGAATTATAGTGGATATTAATGTACGGAGGAAATTTATGTTACACACAAACTTGTCAGTCAACGAAAAGGGTCATCTTGAGTTTGCAGGCGTCGACACTGTAGAGCTTGCAAAAGAGTACAAAACTCCCCTTTATGTTATAGATGAACAGCGCATCCGTGAGAAGTGCAGAATATACGTAAATGCTATGAAGGAGCACTTCGGAGAGAGTTCCTTTCCTCTTTATGCGAGCAAGGCACTCAGCTGCAAAAAGGTTTACCGGATAGTAAACGAGGAAAATATGGCAGTTGATGTTGTGTCGGGCGGCGAGGCTTACACCGCATTTAAGGCAGGCTTTCCGATGGAAAAAGTATATTTTCACGGCAACAACAAAACTGCTGACGAAATAGAGCTTGCTCTCGAGCTTGGTGTCGGATTTTTTGTAGCGGATAACCTCGATGAACTTGAGCTTATTAATGAAAAGGCTAAAGCACGTGGCATCAGTCAAAAAATTCATATGAGAATAACACCCGGCATTGACACGCATACCTACGAGGCAGTGCGTACAGGTCAGGTTGACTCAAAGTTTGGCACTCCCATTGAAACGGGGCAGGCACTTGAGCTTGTGAAAGAGGCTCTTACCTTCTCAAATCTTGAGCTTGAGGGTTTTCATTGTCATGTTGGCTCACAGGTTTTTGACGGCGTATCTTTCTGCGACAGTGCCGATATAATGATAAAATTTATTGCCGATGTAAAAAGAGAAACTGGTTTTCTTGCGACTACTCTTAACCTTGGCGGTGGCTATGGCGTCCGCTATGTAGACGAAGACCCCGAACTTGACATTGCAGAAAGCATCAAGTCGGTAGCTGCGCACGTTAAGGCTTGCTGCGAGAAAAACAGCGTTCCCATGCCGAAGATTCTTATGGAGCCGGGCCGCAGCATTGTTGCAGATGCGGGACTTACTCTTTACAGTGTGGGAAGCGTAAAAACCATCACGGGCTACAAAAGCTATGTCGCCATTGACGGCGGAATGACAGATAACCCACGCTATGCACTCTATGGTTCAAAATACAGCGCTGTTATCGCAAATAAAGCAGACAAACAGCCTGACTTTAAATGCACAATCGCAGGCAAGTGTTGCGAAAGCGGTGATTTAATTGCCGAGGATATAACGCTTCAAAATCCTGAAAAGGGCGATATCCTTGCCGTTTTGGTAACTGGTGCATATAACTATTCAATGGCATCAAACTACAATCGCATACCCCGTCCGCCGATTGTTGTTGTAAAGGACAAAAAGTGCACAGTTGCAGTAAAGCGTGAAACCTACGAAGATATAATAAGAAACGATATTTAAGGGGATAAAGCTTATGCTTATTTCAATAGCAGGTCTTGTAATAGACGTAAAAAATAAATATCATCATTTTGAGCAAATCTGCCGTGATTACGAAGTTCATGGCAAGGAGCCTGATTTTTGTATTGAGGTTACTGACGAAGAGCTTGAGAAAGCTATCGCCGCTGACCCCGGGTTTTCTGACGGATATGTCGAGGGCCTTGAAATCTACAGAAAAATTTGCAAAAAAGTACTTGACTATGACGCAATGCTTATTCACAGTGCGGCAGTAAGCGTCGATAATGAGGCTTATCTCTTCACCGCCGTAAGCGGAACGGGTAAGACAACTCATATATCACTTTGGAAAAAGAAGTTTGGCGACAGACTACATATCGTAAACGGCGACAAGCCTATTATACGAAATATTGATGGCACCTTCTATGTCTGTGGAACACCTTATCAGGGCAAGGAGGGCTATGGCGAGAATATGATGGTTCCGATAAAGGCAATGTGCATACTTGAGCGTGGTGAAAAGAACGAGATTGTGAAAATCCCGCCCGCGGATGCCATTTCGACGATGCTTGTACAGACGCTTCGCACAAATGATATGCACGAAATGGAAAGGATGCTTACGCTGACTGATAAGCTTCTCAATTCAGTTCCTTTCTACAGACTTAAGTGCAATATGGATATAGAGGCAGCAGATGTGTCGTATAACGGAATGAAAAATGAATAATGATGGAGGATTTTTTCTCTATTCCCAATTAAAAAGGCTGATAAAAACAAATTGTTTTTATCAGCCTTTTTTTATAATTTGAAATCGAGTGGGTCGAACATAGTAGTATCAAGGTTTCTGAGTCTTGGAGTGCGATGTGCAAATGGGTTAAAGACATATTTTCTGCAAACAAAGCTTTCCTTAACTTCGCCTTTGTATTTGCAGTTACCCATCCCATCCTCTGTTTTTTCAAAGTGCTTGCAATATCTGCAACAATCGCTTTCTTTTAGCTTTTTCTTAGAAAACATAAAGCATCTTATCCTAACTTTTCAAGACTTTCCACTACTTTTGCGTACATTTCCTCGTATTTTACGCGTTTTGCCTTTTCCTCTTCAACAAGCTTTGCGGGAGCCTTGTCTACAAAGCCCTTGTTACTGAGCTTATTGTTTACACGGTCAATTTCGCTCTGAAGTCTTTCCTTTTCTTTTTCAAGGCGTTCTCTTTCCTTAGCCGTGTCGATAAGCTCTTCCATCGGCATAAAGATTTTAGCACCCTCTACAACAATGCTTACTGCGCCTTCGGGGACGGAGCTTTCGTCATTTACGATAGTTACATCCTTTGCGCCTGCAAGCTTCTCAAAGAAAGCAATGCCGCTTTCAAAGAGCGCCTTGTTATCTGTAACAATTATCATACTTGCCTTTCTTGAAGGAACAACGTTCATCTCTGTTCTGAGGTTACGAACGCTCTTTATTGCAGAGCAGATAACAGACATCTTCTTTTCTTCCTCGGGGAAGTTGAGCGAATCATCATAAACAGGCCACTGTGAAGTAACAATTGTTTCCTCGCCCGTGGGAAGTGCTGAGAAAATTTCCTCAGTGATAAAAGGCATAAACGGATGCATAAGCTTTAAGATGCCCGTAAGAACAAAGCAAAGTGTTTGCTGAGCGTTAAGCTTACTTTCATTGTTGTCGCCGTAAAGACGGGGCTTTACAAGTTCAATATACCAATCACAGAATTCGTCCCAGATAAAGTCATAGAGGTTGCTGAGTGCAACACCAAGCTCAAACTTATCGAGGTTTTCTGTAACAGATTTTACAACGCTGTTAAAGCGTGAAATTATCCATTTATCTTCAAGTGCAGGGTTTTTGGGAAGTGAGCAATCCTCAGTTTCAAGATTCATAAGCACAAAACGAGCGGCATTCCAAATCTTGTTTGCAAAGTTTCTGCTTGACTCAACTCTCTCCCAATAGAAACGCATATCGTTTCCCGGTGAGTTACCTGTTGCAAGTGTAAACCTGAGTGCATCGGCACCGTATTTGTCAATAACTTCGAGCGGGTCAATACCATTGCCGAGAGATTTTGACATCTTTCTTCCCTGACTGTCGCGCACAATACCGTGAATGAACACGTGCTTGAACGGAGGCTTTTTCGTATGCTCGCATCCGCTGAATATCATACGTGCAACCCAGAAGAAAATTATATCATATCCCGTAACAAGCGTGCTTGTGGGATAGTAATAGTTAAGCTCGGGAGTGTTTTCGGGCCAACCGAGTGTTGAGAACGGCCAGAGAGCTGATGAGAACCATGTGTCAAGCACGTCCTCTTCCTGACGCATTTTCTTGCCGCATTTCGGGCACATTACCTCTGTATCCTTGCTTACGACCATTTCCTCGCAATCGTCGCAGTAGAATGCAGGAATTCTGTGTCCCCACCAGAGCTGACGTGAAATGCACCAGTCGTGTACATTTTCCATCCAGTTAAGGTAGGTTTTTGTAAATCTTTCGGGAACAAACTCAACCTCTTTATCACGAACAACACGGATTGCTTCCTCTGCAAGAGGCTTCATTTTAACAAACCACTGGTCGCTGAGAAGCGGCTCAACAGTTGTCTTACAACGGTAGCAGGTGCCTACGTTGTGCTTGTAGTCCTCAATTCTTATAAGTGCTCCGCACTCTTCAAGGTCTTTTACAATTTCCTTACGAGCGGCGTAGCGATCCATTCCCGCATACTTTCCGCCGTGCTTGTTTATTGCTGCGTCGTCGTTCATAACATTTATAATTTCAAGGTTATGACGCTGACCAACCTCAAAGTCATTGGGGTCGTGTGCAGGAGTTATCTTAACTGCACCTGTTCCAAAGTCTTTCTCAACATATTCATCGGCTACAATCGGGATTTCCCTGCCAACAAGCGGAAGAATACACATCTTGCCGATAAGATGAGCGTAGCGTTCATCCTCGGGGTGTACTGCAATAGCAGTATCACCAAGAAGTGTTTCGGGTCTTGTTGTTGCAATTTCGATATAACCGTCGCTGTCCTTAAGCTTGTAGCGGATATGCCAGAAATGGCCTGGCTGTTCCTCATACTCAACCTCTGCATCAGAAAGCGCAGTAGTACAGCTCGGGCACCAGTTTATAATCTTGTTGCCCTTGTAGATAAGACCTTTTTCGTAAAGGTTAACAAAAACCTCACGAACTGCCTTTGAGCAACCCTCGTCCATTGTAAAGCGTTCTCTTTCCCAGTCGCATGAGCAACCAAGCTTTTTAAGCTGATTGATAATGCGGTCGCCAAACTGATTTTTCCAGTCCCACACTCTTTCAAGGAACTTTTCACGGCCAAGGTCATAACGGGTAAGATTTTCGTTTACACGCAAATTTTCCTCAACCTTTATCTGTGTTGCGATACCTGCGTGCTCAGTTCCGGGAACCCAAAGAGCAGAATAGCCCTGCATACGCCTGTAGCGGATAAGAATATCCTGAAGAGTATCGTCAAGAGCATGTCCCATGTGGAGCTGACCCGTTACATTCGGAGGAGGAATTACGATTGTGTAAGGCTCCTTCTTAGAATCGGGCTCTGCGTGAAAGTATCCGCCGTCAATCCATTTTTTATAGAGCTTGTCCTCAATTTCTGACGGATTGTAGGTTTTTTCGATGTTTTTCAATATGTTCAATCCTTTCGATATTATTTACCAAAGACCATAAGCAGTACTATGCCAATAAGTACAAGTACAAGTCCTGCAATTTTTATTTTAAGCTCGCTTTTGTCAAATTTTTCCGAAATCGGCTTTGATGCATAGTTTAAAACAGCGCCGATTGCCATAAGGATAACAAAAAATATTCCTCGCAGGCTCATACCTATCACCCCAGTGCATTAAAGTACTAATATATCTTATCACACAAAATTTTGCTTGTCCACATTTTTTTATGCATAAAACGCAAAAAGACGTCAATAATAATGTCAGCATTTGTCAGGGAGGTATATAAAATGAAACCAAGACGCATTCTTGCAGGCATTTTTGCAGCGATGCTGATAATCTCTTCGACTATGAGTGTTTTTGCCGTTTCGAAAATCGGTTCACAGGGAGACGAGGTCCGTCAGATTCAGACAAAGCTTAAAAACTGGGGCTACTATACAGGCAGCGTTGACGGAATTTACGGTTGGCAGACGCAAGCTGCGGTGAAGAGCTTCCAGAAAAAGAACGGCCTTACCTCCGACGGAATTGCAGGCAAGCAAACACTTAACGCAATGGGTATTTTTTCGGGTTCGTCGCAGGGAGCAAGCTCAAACGACGCAAACATCAACCTGCTTGCGCGCATTATAAATGGAGAGGCACGAGGCGAGCCCTACGAAGGTCAGGTTGCAGTAGGTGCAGTTGTTCTAAACCGTGTTGACCACCCCTCTTTCCCGAATTCAATATCGGGCGTTGTTTATCAAAAGGGTGCATTTACAGCCGTTGATGACGGGCAGATAAATGCGGAAATGTATGCAAGCAGCCACCGTGCCGCACGTGATGCCTTAAATGGCTGGGACCCGACGGGCGGAGCAATTTATTACTACAATCCGCAAACTGCTACAAACAAGTGGATTCGCACACGTGAGATTATTTGTACTATAGGCAAACACGTATTTTGTAACTGAGGATGGCATTGCCATCCTCTCGCAAAAGAAGTTTTCTCACGAAAACATTCTCTTGCGAAGAAGGGCTTTCGCTTACGCGACGCTCACCGCGTCAGCCCTTACAAGGTGTTAAAATCGAGGTACACGCCCCCGATTTTAACGAATTTTATTGTTAAGGGGATGCCCCTTAACAATCCCCGACGATATTTCCCATGCAACAACGGGCAGCATTTGACAAAATGCTGCCTTTTATGATATCATA
Source organism: Clostridia bacterium (assembly GCA_045580605.1). Lineage (GTDB taxonomy): Bacteria > Bacillota > Clostridia > UMGS1883 > UMGS1883 > UMGS1883. Next base: position 9,777 of record JAZNOC010000073.1, read on the forward strand.
CTGGCGGTGATTTTTTTGTATTACATATATATGCTAAGATGCAGTGATGGTTCTCTTTATACGGGGATTACAACCGACCTTGCACGCAGGCTTTCGGAGCATAGCGAAAAAAATGCTAAGGGCGCAAAATATACTCATTCGCGTACTGTGCTTGGTGTTGCTGCCGTCTGGCAGACAGACGGACGGAGCGAAGCATCACGGCTTGAGGCTTTTATAAAAAAGCTTTCTAAAAATAAAAAAGAGGCTCTTGTCTGTTCTCCTGAAAATCTAAAGGATTTTCTTGGGGACAAGCTCGACCCGACTCAATACACTGTTGTAAAGGACTGGTAGTATGACACAGAAAAACAAAGCAATAATGCAAATGATTGTCTGCAGTTTCCTGTGGAGCATCGCAGGAATTATCATAAAGCTTATAAATTGCAACCCACTTGTTATTGCCGGATTTCGAAGCCTTTTTGCCGCAATCACTGTATACATATTTATGAAAACGGCAAAAATTAAGTTCATATTCTCTAAAAAATCAATTTTATCGGCAGTTTTCCTTTGCCTGACGTTTTTCGCTTTTGTGGGGGCAAACAAGCTCACCACCGCTGCTAACGCCATTGTTCTTCAGTTTACATCCCCCGTTTTTATACTTATTATATCCTACTTTTTCTTTCGCAAAAAAATTTACAAGGCTGACGTGCTTGCCGTAATCTTTACATTGGTTGGAATAGCACTGTTTTTCTTTGACGAAATGGATGCGGGAAATATGCTTGGCAACATTGTTGCGATAATGGCGGGGCTTTTTATGGCGTCGATGTTTGTTTTTTGCGGCGACTGTGAGGACGACGAGCGTATGACGGGAATTTTCCTTGGGCATATTTTTACTGCAGTGATAGGAATTCTATTTACACCTTTTACGCAAAACACCATAGATTTAAAGGCAGTTCTTTTGTTTATGCTGCTTGGCGTTGTTCAGCTTGGTATTCCCTACATCCTTGCATCACTTGCGATGAGCCACTGCTCGCCGCTTGCGTGTTCTTTAATCAGTGTGATTGAGCCGCTTTTAAATCCCGTGTGGGTGCTTATTTTTGATGGCGAAGTCCCGGGCGCAAGTGCACTTTACGGAGCGGTTATAATTATCGTAACGATAACAACGTGGTGTATTTTTAAAGAAAAATATTTAGAATAATGTATTAAATGCAAATTTCTCCCCATAATAAAAACAACTTTATTATGGGGAGTTTTTTTATGAAAGAAAAAATTTTTGGCGTACTTCAAAGGGTCGGGCGGTCGTTTATGCTTCCGATTGCCCTTCTTCCCGTGGCAGGACTGCTTCTCGGTGTGGGAAGCTCCTTTACAAACCCTACCACACTTGAAACCTATCGCCTGACAAATATTATTTATGAGGGCGGTCTGCTCTATACAATACTTGATATTATGAGCAGAACGGGAAGCGTTGTCTTTGACAATCTTCCGCTGCTTTTTGCAGTAGGCGTTGCCATCGGTATGGCAAAAAAGGAAAAAGAGGTTGCGGCACTTTCGGGTGCCATCGCCTATCTTGTTATGAACAGTGCCATCGCAACGCTTATTCGTGCAAACGGCGGTGTTGAGGCGATGGGCGAAAACTCGACCACCGTTTCGCTTGGTATAACAACGCTGCAGATGGGTGTTTTCGGCGGTATTATTGTAGGTCTTGGTGTTGCGGCACTGCATAACAGATTTTATAAGATCCAGCTGCCGACAAGCCTTTCGTTCTTTGGCGGAACACGTTTTGTCCCGATAATCAGCAGTATCGTCTACTTAGTTGTGGGCGTAATAATGTTTTATTTGTGGCCGATTGTTCAGGGCTGGATTGCAAGCCTTGGAAATCTTGTGCTTAATTCAGGCTATATCGGAACGTGGATATACGGTATCATCGAAAGAGCACTTATCCCCTTTGGGCTTCATCACGTTTTTTATATGCCTTTCTGGCAGACTCAGCTTGGCGGTGCCGCCGTTATAGATGGAACGCTCGTGCAGGGCGCACAGAATATTTTCTTTGCCGAGCTTGCATCGAAGTCAACCGAGGTTTTCTCCGTTTCTGCAACAAGGTTTATGTCGGGTAAGTTCCCATTTATGATTTTTGGTCTTCCTGCGGCGGCGTATGCAATGTACAAAACGGCTCGCCCCGAAAAGAGAAAAATTGTAGCAGGATTACTGCTTTCGGCATCGCTTACCTCAATGCTTACGGGTATTACTGAGCCGATTGAGTTCACCTTCCTTTTTGTTGCACCGCTTATCTACGGCGTTCACTGTGTGCTTGCAGGTCTTTCGTATATGCTTATGCACATTTTTGGAGTCGGCGTGGGCATGACCTTCTCAGGCGGTATTATTGACCTTACACTTTTTGGTATACTTCAGGGCAATGCAAAAACCAACTGGATATGGATTGTTATTGTGGGTCTTGCTTATGCAGTGGTGTACTACCTTGTGTTCTACTTCCTTATCACAAAGCTTAACCTTAAAACACCCGGCAGAGAAGCCGACGATGAGGAAACTAAGCTATATACAAGAGCCGACTATAATGAGAAAAAAACTCAGGGCGAAAATGATGTTACAAGTGCCCTGATTTTAAGAGGTCTTGGCGGAAAAGATAATATCAAAGACATTGACTGTTGTGCGACAAGGCTCAGGATAACCGTAAAGGACAACTCAAAGGTGAATGAAGAGGACCTTAAGAAGAGCGGTGCATCGGGCGTTGTGATTAAGGGTAACGGAGTACAGGTTATCTACGGTCCGCAGGTTTCCGTCATAAAATCAAGGTTTGAAGACTTTTTAGAAAACCCGCTTGCAAACGTGAATACCCTTGTTGTAAATGCGGCTGAAAACGCGCCTGCAAAGGTTACACCCGAAACCTCTCCCGTGCACGAAATTTTCGGTGCCCATCTGAAAGGGAGCGTTGTTCCCCTTAAGGATGTGCCTGATGAGGTTTTCTCGCAGAAAATCTTAGGCGACGGCGGTGCAATTCTACCAAGCGAAGGTAAGCTTTATTCCCCCTGTGATGGCGAGATTGACAGCTTTACCGATACCAAACACGCCGTAAATATTATTTCAAATGGCGGAGCACAAATTCTTCTTCACATCGGTATTGATACAGTTAAGCTCGGAGGAAAGCACTTTACTCTCCACGCAAAAGCGGGACAGAAAATAAAAAAAGGAGACCTCCTTATCACCTTCGATTTAAACGCTATTAAAAAGATGGGCTATTCACTCGTTTCGCCAATGATTATCTGTAATTCCGATAATTACGAGAATATATCACTTACTGAAAAGAAAAACATTAATACAGGCGAAGATTTTTTAACGATATCATAAAAACAGAAGCACGGTAAAACCGTGCTTCTGTTTTTATGCAAAAATGTCCGATAACCTGCAAAAATCTTCTACTGAAAGCTTTTCACCTCGTATTTGTGCATCTAAGCCTGCGGAAATAATTGCATTTGTTACCTCTTCCTTTGTTCCAAATGCTCCCGCCGAAGAAAGAGCGTTTACGAGCGTTTTTCTACGCTGAGAAAATGCCGCCTTAATAGTTTTAAAGAAAAGCTCCTCATTTTTAGGCGAAACAGACGGCTTTTCAAGAATTTCCAAATTAATTACTGCACTGTCAACCTTTGGTGCAGGAATAAACGCACCTGCAGGAACTTTTTTTATAATCTCGGGCTTACAAAAATACTTTGTTGCAACCGTTATCGCACCGTAGTCCTTGCCGCCCGGCTCGGCACAGAGCCTGTCGGCAACCTCTTTTTGTATCATAATTACAATTCTTTTAAACGGGAGCCTGCTCTCAAGAAGTGCCATAATAACGGGCGTTGTTATATAATAAGGCAAATTTGCCGCAACGCTTACAGTCATACCCTTAAATTCGTCTTCCATAAGCTTCTTTAAATTAACCTTCAGGCAGTCCTCCCATATAAACGAGATATTGTCAAACCCTGCGAGAGTTTCTTTTAAAACGCCCTCGAGCCTTTTATCCAGCTCTATCGAAACAACACGTTTTGCACTCGATGCAAGTGCCGCAGTAAGTGTTCCAAATCCGGGCCCGATTTCTATAATACCCTCGGCACCATCTGTTGCGGTTTGAGCCATTACATAAGGCACATCGGGATCTGTGATAAAGTTTTGCCCCATACTTTTTGAAAATGTAAATCCGTACTTTGAGCATAGATATTTTATTATTTTAGGGTCTGTAAGTTCGTACATACATATCAGCCTCCAATGTGTAGTATATACGAATTTACACTAAAAATCAATTGTTAAAGCACAAGATTTACCAAAAAGCACGCAAAAAGACCGATTAAAGTAGGCATAAGAAACGCAAGTGCCGTCCATTTAAGACTTCCCGTTTCTTTTTTTATGGTGAGCATTGTGGTTGAGCACGGCCAGTGCATAAGAAAGAAGATAAGCGTGCAAATTGCCGTGGTAGTGCTCCAGCCATTCAAAGTAAAAAGCTCTCGCATATATGAAATGCTTGCCATTTCTGTAAGACAACCTTGAGAGGTGTAAGCCATTACCATTATTGGAATAACAATCTCGTTTGCAGGAAACCCGAGTATAAATGCCGTAAGGATTACGCCGTCAAGCCCGAAAAGTCTTGCAAACGGGTCTAAAAAGCTGCACGTATGGCTAAGAAGACTTGCTCCGCCTACGCTTATATTTGCAAGCAACCATATAAGCACACCTGCAGGCGCAGCGACCTTGATTGCTCTTAAAAGCACAAAAAAGGTCCTGTCAAAAATTGAGCGTACAAATACCTTTAAAAACTGCGGCCGTCTGTAAGGCGGAAGCTCAAGCACAAAGGATGACGCCTCGCCCTTTAAAAGCGTTTTTGACAAAATACGTGTTGCAAGAAAGGTTACGCCTATCCCCGCAAGTATTACGCCCGTTAAAATAAGCGTTGCTTTTATTGACGAAAATGTTCCGACCGCAAAAAACATAGTTATAATTGCAATAAGCGCAGGGAATCTGCCGTTACATGGAACAAAGTTATTTGTAAGTATTGCAAGCAGTCTTTCTCTTGGAGAGTCGATTATTCTGCATCCCACAATTCCTGCCGCATTACATCCGAAGCCCATGCACATTGTAAGCGATTGCTTTCCGCAAGCACAGCATTTTTTAAAAGGCTTATCAAGGTTAAATGCAATTCTCGGAAGATACCCGGAGTCCTCTAAAATCGTGAACAGCGGGAAAAAGATTGCCATAGGCGGCAGCATTACCGATACAACCCACGCAAGCGTTCGAAACATCCCCGACACAAGCATTCCGGAAAGCCACAGGGGCGAATTAAAATAATTAAAGACATACAAAAGCTTTTTCTCGACATAAAAGAAAAATGTGCTAAGCCACCCCGAAGGATAATTTGCACCTGTGAGCGTTATATAAAACACAACGGCAAGAAGCAGTATCATCACGGGATAACCAAAGCGTTTGCTCGTGAGAATTTTGTCAATTTTTCTGTCGGTTTCGTTATAATTTTTATTTTCGCATTTTACTGCCTCGCCTGCGATTTTTTCTGTCTCGCAAACTATGGAGGATACGATTTCGTCCTTTAACATATTTTTGTCATAGCCCTTTTCCATAAGTGTTTGCCATGCATCTTCGACAGTATTAGACAGGGCTTCGTCCTTGAATATATCTGTGCCTACGTAAGCATTTATTTCGTTTTTTAAGGACTCATCTGCATCAAGCAGTTTAAGGCTCAGCCACCTTGCATTAAGGTCTGCTCCCGTAAATTTTTGGGCTACAGGCTCAATTATGCTTATGGCTTTTTCAACATCTTCGTTATACTTTACCTTGTAAACCGAAGCGTTCTTTTCGAGTGCTCTGTCGATTGCGTCCATAAGCACCATCAGGCTCTTTTTCTTGCGTGCAATGGTACTTACGACCGGAACGCCGAGCCTTTTGCTGAGCTTTTTAAGGTCTACATTTATATTTTTACGCTTTGCCTCGTCCATGAGGTTTACGCATACTATTGCCCTTCTACCCGTTTCGAGCGTCTGCAGCACGAGATTCAGGTTTCTTTCAAGGCACGTTGCATCACACACAATAACCACCGCATCTGTTCTTCCAAAGCAGACGAAGTTACGTGCAATCTCTTCCTCGGCAGAATGTGCCATAAGAGAATATGTACCGGGGATATCCACAAGCACATAAGAGTTCTTATGTGTCTTTGTGTACCCCTGTGCATTCGCAACAGTTTTACCCGGCCAGTTACCGGTGTGCTGATTCATCCCCGTAAGTGCATTAAAAACAGTGCTTTTGCCAACATTGGGATTTCCTGCCAGTGCAACTACCTTATCGCTTGGTGATTGTCTGCGTATGATAAGGCCCGAGTCCACTGCACCCACTCCTGTTGAACTTTTGGTAAGCCCCATAAGCTACCCCCTTATGTCTATATATATTTTTTTGCAATCTTCACTTCGCAATGCAATCACTGCACCACGAACAAGAAAGGCGGTTGGGTCGCCTAAGGGGCTTTTACCTATGCATTCCACTGTTGTTTTCGGCACTAAGCCGATATCAAGCAAACGACGGCGTATGCTGCCGTCTGTTTCAAGAGCGCTTATCCTTGCCCTTTGTTTCGGCTCAAGCATATCTAAAGAGATTAAGTTTTCCATATTGAATACCCCTTCAATTACAGTTTATTCAATATTAAAAAAACTGTTCATATATAAAAAGTGTGCTTGACATTAAACCTCAACACCCCTACCCTCATTCTTGAGGGGGGTGTATGTACTTTTGATGTCAAAAGTACCAGCCGCAAACGCCATCCATTCGCTACGCACCAGCGAGAGGGTGCTACCTCATGGGGCGTTCTGCCATACGAAATAGGCTGCCGTTCACTTGCGTTCACGGTCTATTCCGCAAAAACGCGGGGGATTGCGATTTTGGCGTTCAAAATGGCATTGGGTTTGCTCCTTAGCAAATTTTATTCTTTTTGAAAGCAAAAGCGAAATTTCCTATAACAAAAAAAAGATTGTTTCAAAACGAATAGTCGTTTCGAAACAATCTTTTTATTATCTTTGTTATTATTTAACAAGATTCTTAAGTGCCTGTCCAACCTTGAATGCAGGAACCTTAGATGCGGGAACCTGGATTTTAGCTTTTGTCTGAGGATTGAGGCATGTACGAGAA
>JAZNOC010000074.1:0-18399 GCA_045580605.1 Clostridia bacterium
GAATCGAACCAGTGACACATGGATTTTCAGTCCATTGCTCTACCAACTGAGCTACAAAGGCATTTGGCGACCCGGATGAGGCTCGAACTCACGACCTCCAGCGTGACAGGCTGGCGTTCTAACCAACTGAACTACCGGGCCAAATGGTGGGAACAATAGGGCTCGAACCTATGACCCTCTGCTTGTAAGGCAGATGCTCTCCCAGCTGAGCTATGCTCCCATTTTGCCAACAGTGCTGACAACGTTGATTATTATAGCAAAGGAATAATAAATTGTCAATACTTTTTTTAAATATTTTTTTACATATATAAAACCGGCAATTTTTGACATAATAAAAAGAAGCGTAACGCTTCACCCATGTCGCGTGCTAACCAAATTTGAAATTGACAATTTCCGCTCGCGTTTAAACGAACAATTTTCTATACTGTAAAAATATTTACAAAAAATTAAATATATAAGATTGAATTTTCTTTACTTTTATGGTAAAATTGTTTAGGATGGATTTTTATGAATCTTATTTCTTACATAATTATATTAAGGAGAGCGACCTTCTTATGTCAAATTCCGTAGCAAACAGAATAACTTCTTTCCTGAAGGTATGTATCATTTCGCTTTTAATGGTTGTTGCCGCACTCAGCGGTATATACTGTGCCAGACTGTACACCAAGCCCTATAGCGAGGATATCCTCACCATGCTGAGCGAGGGAACTCTGCTCGATGTTGAAATATCCAAAGAAAGATGTAATATACTTATTCTCGGCACGGATAAATCCGGTGCTCTTACAGACGTTATGATGCTAGCACAAATTGACCCGATAAACGACAGGGTAACCGTTATGAGCATTCCTCGTGATACGCGCGTTAAGTACGGTGGCAGATGGATGAAAATAAATCAGGTTCATTCTATTGGACTTAGAAAGGGTGTATCCGATGGTATCGAGGCATCCATTCTCGCTGTCAAGGACTTGACAGATGTGCCCATCCACCACTTTGTAAAGGTTAATTTTAACGCATTCAGAGAGTGTATTGACGAGCTTGGCGGTGTCGATTTTGACGTTCCGCAGAGAATGAAATACTCTGACCCTTATCAGGACCTTTATATCGATCTTAAGGCAGGTATGCAGCACCTTGACGGCGATAAGGCAGAGCAGCTTGTACGCTTCAGGCGTTACAAAAACGGAGATATTGACAGAATTAAAGTTCAACAGGACTTTTTGCACGCTCTTGCTGACCAGCACCTGAGTCTTAAAAATGTAGGTAAAATTGACGATCTTTACAGAATAGTCGCAAAAGACATGGAAACATCAATGACTATTGATGATGCTGTTCAGGGAATGAAGCAGGTTGCATCAATCGGCACAGCGAATATAGAAACAATTACGCTTCCAAATACTCCTCAGTATATTGGGGAAGCCTCCTACGTTATCCCGATTGACAAGGAAATTGCCCAGGTTTGTTCAGAGAAATTTGGTATAGAAGAATAAAAACAAGTTTTTTTCCAAAAACACTTGCATTAATTGGAAGAAACGGCTATAATATTAAAGATATATTGTTTTGGAGGTTATTATGGCAAACGTAAACGTTAAAATTACTATGGAGGGCGGAAATGTTATAGAGCTTGAGCTTTATCCCGACATTGCTCCAAAAACAGTTGAAAACTTCAAAAAGCTTGTGGAAAGTTCATTCTATGACGGACTTACATTCCACAGAATTATAAAAGGCTTTATGATTCAGGGTGGCGACCCGCTCGGTACAGGCTACGGTGGAAGCGATGAAACGATTGTTGGCGAATTTAAGCTTAACGGGTTTAATAATACTCTTAAGCACACACGCGGAGTTATCTCAATGGCAAGAAGTCAAAATCCTAACAGTGCATCAAGTCAGTTCTTCATTATGCACGAGGATGCGCCCCATCTCGATGGTAGCTATGCCGCATTTGGCAAGGTTGTAAGCGGTATGGAATTTGTTGATGAAATTGCATCAACTCCCGTTGGTTTTGACGGGCAATCCCCCATTCACGCACCCGTGATTAAATCTATGGTAATAGCATAATAAATAATTTTATTATATATTTTTTTAACACGAAAGGATGTTTTAAAATGGCAGTAAAAGTTGCAATTAACGGTTTCGGCCGTATCGGTCGTTTGGCATTCCGCCAGATGTTCGGTGCAGAGGGTTATGAGGTTGTAGCAATCAACGACCTTACAGACCCCAAGATGCTTGCTCATCTTCTTAAGTATGACTCTTCTCAGGGTAGATACGACGGACACACAGTAGAAGCAGGCGAAAATTATATCGTAGTAGACGGTAAGAAAATCACAATCTACAGCGAGCCTAAGGCTGCTGACCTCCCCTGGGGTGAGCTTGGCGTAGATGTTGTTCTTGAATGTACCGGTTTCTACTGCTCAAAGGAAAAATCACAGGCTCATATCGATGCCGGTGCTAAGAAAGTTGTTATCTCAGCTCCTGCAGGTAATGACCTTAAGACTATCGTATTCAGCGTAAACGAAAATACACTTACAAAGGATGACACAATTATTTCTGCTGCATCCTGCACAACAAACTGTCTTGCTCCTATGGCTAAGGCTCTTAACGATTACGCTCCCATCCAGTCAGGTATCATGGCTACAATCCATGCTTACACAGGCGACCAGATGATCCTTGACGGTCCTCACAGAAAAGGCGACCTTCGTCGTGCTCGTGCAGGCGCTGTTAACATCGTTCCCAACTCAACAGGTGCTGCAAAGGCTATCGGTCTTGTAATTCCTGAGCTTAACGGCAAGCTTATCGGTGCTGCTCAGCGTGTTCCCGTTCCGACAGGTTCTACAACAATCCTTACAGCAGTTGTTAAGGGTACAGACATTACTAAGGAAGGCATCAACGCTGCTATGAAGGCTGCTGCAAGCGAATCATTCGGTTACAACGAAGACGAAATCGTTTCTTCTGATATCGTTGGTATCCGCTACGGTTCACTCTTCGATTCAACTCAGACAATGGTTGCTAAGATCAGCGATGACCTTTACGAAGTTCAGGTTGTTTCTTGGTATGACAACGAAAATTCTTACACAAGCCAGATGGTACGTACAATTAAGTACTTCGCAGAGCTTGCATAAGTGTTTTTAAAAATAAAAGTCCGAAAGAAATCTTTCGGACTTTTTTATACGGAAAAAAAGAGTTTTATATTCTAAAGTGCATTTATAATATAAGTTTTATTTAAAATAGATGTGCTTTTGATGTCAAAAGCACCAAAAACGCGGGGGATTTCGATTTCCCCCGCACCCCCTGAAACGACCTCGCAGGGGCGCAGTAAAAACAATCCCGCCTTTAATTATAGACAGTGGTCTTTGTTTATATATTTGCATTGCTTTTGTTGCGGCGTCCTAATACTCAAACCCATTGAGTGACGGACTAAAAATTGCCCGTCTGCAAAGGAAATGGATACGGGCAATTTTTCCCAAGTTAGCAAAGCAAATCCATAAACCTCTATGCACCGCTCATTTTTAGTTGTGATAAACTAACTTTCAACGTCATATTTTCGGTTTTAAAATATTTTGTTTTGACTGCCGAAAATTCTGCTTGCATCATTTTCATCTGCAGGCAAGCAGACTTTAGCCTATCCCTTGCCGCTCAGTGCGGCATTTTTAGGTGGCGGCACAAAAAAATAAAATCTTTTAAAACAAAACCCGATATGTAATATTTCCCGTCTATGTTATTTTTTCGCCCCTGTGAGGCCGTTTGGGGTCCGGGGAATCGGAACCCCGGAACTTTTGGTTCTTTTAGTTATAAAAGAACAATTATTTATTGACTTTAGTGTGCGAAAGTGGTATATTATTTTTATCATATTTTTAAGGGGATGTTATTATGGATATAAAAGTTGTTAAAACAAACACTCCAAAAGAAAAACCTGCAAAAGGACAACCTCTTGGGTTTGGTCATATCTTTACTGACCATATGTTTGTTATGAATTACACAGAGGGTAAGGGCTGGCACGATGCGAGAATTGTGCCTTTTGAGAACCTCAGTCTTTCACCTGCCGCTATGGTTTATCACTACGGTCAGGAAATGTTTGAGGGTATGAAGGCTTACAGAAGTGAAGACGGCAGAACTTATCTTTTCAGACCTGATATGAACGCAAAGCGTACAAATATGACTAATGAAAGACTTTGCATTCCGCAGATTCCCGAGGAAGATTTTGTAGAGGCTGTTAAGGCAGTTGTTGACATTGATAAGGATTGGATTCCTACAGGCGAGGGTGAATCTCTCTATATCAGACCCTTTATCATCGCTACAGATGAATTTTTGGGTGTTGCACCTTCAAAGACATATCTCTTTATTATCATTCTTTCTCCGAGCGGTGCTTACTACGCAAGCGGTCTTGCTCCCGTTGGTATCTGGATTGAAGATGAGTATGTTCGTGCAGTTAAGGGCGGTATGGGTTTTGCAAAAACAGGCGGTAACTACGCTGCAAGCCTTATTGCTCAGGTAAAGGCACATAACGATGGTTACTCTCAGGTTCTTTGGCTTGATGGTGTTGAAAGAAAGTACATTGAAGAAGTTGGTGCAATGAACATCTTCTTTAAGATAAACGGCAAGATTGTTACTCCTATGCTTAACGGCAGCATTCTTCCCGGCGTAACAAGAAATTCAGTTATCCAGATGTGCAAGCATCTCGGTCTTGAAGTTGAGGAGCGCAGAATATCAGTTGATGAGCTTATAGCTGCTGCAAATGACGGTTCTCTTGAAGAGGTATTCGGTACAGGTACTGCAGCTGTTATCTCACCCGTTGGCAAGCTTCGTTACAAAGAGGACGTTTTCGTTATCGGCGATGGAAACATCGGCGAAATTTCTCAGAAACTGTACGATAGCCTTACAGGTATTCAGTGGGGCAAGCTTGATGACCCGTTCGGCTGGAGAGTTGAAGTTAAATAAGAGGATGACAAAGTCATCCTCTCGCAAGCGAAGTTTTGCTTTGCAAAACATTCACTTGCGAAAAAGGGCTTTCGCTTACGCGACGCTCACCGCGTCAGCCCTTGCAAGGTGTTAAAATCGAGGTACACGCCCCCGATTTTAACGGATTTTGTTGTTAAGGGGATACCCCTTAACAATCCCCAAGGATTGTTTTCCTATTCTACAAACAAAAATGCTCGACCATTCAGGTCGAGCATTTTTATTAACTTTTAGTCCAAGATGTAAATCATCTTTGCAGTCGGGTTATTTGTATCTGTCCAGATAACAAGCACCCTGCTGCCGATTGAAGATGTAAGGGTATCGGTTACTTTTATTGAATCCACACCAAGAACTCCAATTTCACCGTCTATATCTCCATAAATCTTTGTTCCGCTGAGCTTTATGAACTGAATTTGTCCGTCAAGCTCTTCAAATTTATCACTTGCAGTGTCTGTATCGATGAAATATCCCAAAACAATGTTTTCGTCATCTCTACCCTTAGAAATTACAGTACCATAGCTGAAGTGCTTCACAGTTCCGCCACCTTCAGTTCTCTGGTATCTATTATAGGTATCCTTAGCCTGAGAAATATTTGCTGCAACACCTTCCTGAACGGGAGCTGATGCATCATACCAGATCATAAGAGAAATAATTTCACCACTGTTATTTGTGATATATCTTATGATGTCTCCCTCGGCCGCAAGGTTCGGATTAGAGGCTGCACCTGCAATTGCTTTGTAGTCATCGCCTTCAAGCGCTGTTACCGGTTGAGGTTCACTTCCATAATTCACATAGCCTGTGAAAGTAATGCCGCCTCCGGAGAGGTTATCCTTGCCTGTAATAAGCATAAATGTAGAACCATCATCAAAAGCAAGTGTCGGGTCATTTGCACCATACACAACAACAAGGTTTGCAAATGAATCCTGAACATCGAGCACGTCTATATCAAATGTGCTACCTGCTTTAAATACATCATTTCTCTTAAGCTTGCTATAAGATGAAGCATCACCTCTGTCATCGGGAACAAAAAGGATAGTGGTCTTGTCGTCAACCTTGAATGTTGTAGTACCACGCTTAAGTGATGAACCCTTAGATGTTACTGTGAATGCACCATCACCGCTTGCGTAATCCATCTTAAGGTAGTCATCGTCTGTTCTTGTTCCTGATCCAGGAAGGTCAACTGATGTAAGCTCTGTTACACCTGCTGCTGCCTTGGACTTGTATCTTATCGGTGTGTAATTTGGAACAACACCAGTATTAGCGATATTACCGCCATCAACCTGTACGCCATCAATTGTTATCTTACTCTTGACGTAGAAGGAAGAAACCGTGCCCGAGGATGTTAAGATTGCCACCTCGTAGTTATATCCTGACTGCCTTGTATCATCAGCATAAAGGAAGAAGCCGTAGCTGTAACCGCTGCCTGAACCCATAGAGTAGTTTACTGCCGCAATCTGACCGGTGTAGTCAAGATAGCAGTTGTAAGAACCATCTATATCAAACGGGGCCTTCTGCTCTGACGGAGTTCCTGTAAAGTTGTGGTATGCCTTTGTAAGGTAATAGGTTGTATCGTTCAGGATGACAGCTCTGTTATTATCAGTAGTTTCTGTAACTGTACCGGAAACGTTCTTCTTTGTTACATACATCTTCTTAAGAGTATTTCCCGTCGCACCTGCAGGTGATTCTAAAATGTTTAAGACATTGTATGATGAGAATGTTACGTTGTCGGGATCGGTTTCAGCACCGTTTACCATAACAAGATCAAACTCACCGGGCTTGTACTCGTAAGGAGTGTTAGTAATATCATATCTGAAATAAATCTTTTTATTTGAAGATGTGTAGCTCTTTACAACGCCTACAGTGTAGCTGGTTACCTTTGCAACCTTTATGTTTTCGTTGATAAGCTCAATCTGACCGTTTTCAAACTGAGAGTTTAAAAGTGTCAGAGCCTGGTCTGTAGGAAGGTACTTACCATTATAAATAAAGGTATATCCGTCAAGAGACATAGTTACATCTCTGCCGTACTTAAGAGTGCTTCCTGAGATGCTCTTGATATCCTGCTCTTTTATAATTCTTGTGGTAGGCGTGTTAACATTAAGAGATGTAATCTCTCTGTCAAGTTCTGAGTAGTACGCAGTAACACGCTTACCGAGAATATCCTCAATATCTGTACGGTTCTGTAGAGCTGAAGAAAGCTTGTACTTTCTCTCTGTTCCATCAGCTGTAATAAAAATCTCTGACTCGGCAAGACCGGGAGCCTGGTCGGTAAGGCTTGTGTAGTAGTTACCTGAAACGTAGCCGCTGATTTCCTTAAGGTTATCACGGCCCTCTTCACCGATTGATGTATCACCCATCTCATACTGTATATTGCCGTTGGCATCTACATGAGTATTTACAACGGGTGCATCCAGAGCATTACTTGTAACCATTGCAACAGTGCCACGGCTTGCAGGCATGGTAACGTTTGCCATAAGTGCATTTGCGGTAATTCCGTATCTGTTTGCAGCTGCAATATAGCCTGATGACCATGTGGTTGTCTGACCCATTGCTTCAAGCTTTGATTTTTCGCTTGACGCAATAACATCGTAATTAATTGCGCAGATTATCATTTTAATAAGCTGTTCATAAGTAACAGGCTCTGAAGCTCTATATGTTCCATCATCAAAACCGTTGATAATGCCGGCATCAACTGCTGCCTTAACATAGGGGCGTGCCCATGCCGCTGAGGAATCGTTATCAAGGTCAGAAAAACCTGTTACTGCGTCTGCCGGAAGATTGTCGGCAAGCTTTTGAAATCTTACGATAACTGCCGCAACCTCAGCTCTTGTGATAGAACCGTCGGGTTTAAATGTGCCGTCGGGATATCCGTTCATGATGCCATGAGCTACAAGCTTTGTTATAGCATCAAATGTTTTTGTTCCTGTCTCAACGTCAGTAAATGATACTGATGCTGTGTTTGTTTCTTCAGCTAAAATTCCGATTGATGAAAAAATCATCAAAAACGAAAGCACCAAAGAAAGTAAAACTTTTGTCTTTTTCATAATATCTCTCCTTTTCTTTAGAAAAAGTCCCTGACTATATTTTACATATTTATTACGTTCAAGTCAATAGGATAATTTTACAAAATGACCTGTCCTCAGTTATTTTTCTGCTTTTTTCTCGCAAAGCCTGTGATTATTGAGGCAATTCCAAAAATCACGCAAATAAGAGCAACTACCTGTGAAACCCTTATGTTCCCAAGATAGAGACTGTCCGTTCTCAATCCTTCAATAAAAAATCTACCAATTCCGTAGTACGTTATGTATGAAAAAAACGTAAATCCGTAAAAAGGCCTTTTTTTGTGAAAAAGCGAAAGAATAATAAAGCCAAGCAAATTCCAGAGTGATTCGTACAAAAAGGTCGGATGCACGCCTGCTGCCCCATTAATACTCATTCTCCAAAAAGCATCACACGCGCCGCCAAAAGCTTCAGCGTTGACAAAATTGCCCCATCTGCCAATGATTTGTCCGATTAAAAGTCCCAGACAACAAATATCAAACATTTTGAGAATGCTCAGCTTCTTTACTTTAAAAAACACAAGTGCGGTAAGCACTGCACCGATAATCGCGCCGTAGATTGCAATGCCGCCTTCGTAGATTTTAAAAATATCCCACAGATTGTCCTTGTAGCTGTCCCACGAAAATAAAACATAATATGTACGGGCGAAAATCACGCTGACAGGGAGTGCCCATAATACTAAATCAGAAATAAGCTCAGGGTTTTCACCCTCTTTTTTTGCAAGGTGGGAGCAGTACAGCACTGCTAAGACAATGCCGACTGCAATTATTATCCCGTACCAATGAATACCACCGCCACCAAATTTGATAGCAATCGGGTCAATTTTAAAATGAATTCCCAGACCGGGAAATGAAATATTATTTGTCATTTTCCTTCGGCAGTACGATGCTCATACTGCATGCCTCCTTATCAAAAAGCTGCCTTAAACGCTCATTTGCCTGCTCAACTGTTACTTTTTCGCAAACCTGGGCATACTTTAGGAGGTCAATTCCACGATGATACGCAAAAACATATTCATTACCAAAATTCTCAACGTTATCCAAAAGAGCGTAAAATCTTCCAAGCATAACCTTTTTTGTGCGCTCAAAGTCTTTTTCGTCAAGACCGTTCATCTGTGCATCTTCAAAGGTTTTATATATTTTCTCCTCGACCTCATCTATGTGAGTTGTCTCGCCCGTGAACGCTGCATAAGCGCAGCTTTCCTCATATTCATAAAATGACTCGAATGTTTTATTTATAAAGCCTTTGTTATAAAGTTCCTCATAAAACTCACTGCTTTTTCCAAACAAAATAGAAAGCACTGCGCTTGTAAGAATTTCACGTTCAAGCATTTCCTCGCCTGTGCCACCTACGTTTCTGTCCTTTATTCCGAGCATAAACATCGGCTTGGGAATATCAAAGCTTGCCTCAATTCTTTTTTCGTTTACCTGAGAGTCTTCATTGGGGAAAATTTGAGTTATGTTCCCCACACTTTCTTCTGCTTTTACAAGCTGCTCTACCATTTCTCCGACCTTTTCTTCATCGATGTCGCCAACACAGATAAGTGCCATATTCGACGGATGATAAAAAGTGTTGTAGCACTTATAAAGAAGCTCGGGCGTCGTTTTCATAATCTCTTCAACACTGCCCGCAATATTTATCCTTACGGGGTGATTTTTGTACATTCCCTTAAGGCAGTTGTAAAAAAGCGTCTGGTCAGCATCATCCTCATACATACGTATTTCCTGAGCGATGATGCCCTTTTCCTTTTCGACATTTTCCTCCGTAAAATACGGCTTTTGAACGAAATCAAGCAAAATTTCAAGATTTTCGTAAAAATGGCTTGTGGCACTGAAAAGATAATTTGTTATGCCAAAGCTTGTAAATGCGTTTGCACTTGCACCATATTTTGAAAACTCGTTAAAAGCATTTGAGCCATCAGGCTGTTCAAACACCTTATGTTCGAGGAAATGTGCAATGCCGTCTATAACTTTTGTTGCTTTGCTTTCATCGGGAACAACAAATTCAGTATTTACTGAGCCGTATTTGGTGCTGAATGTAGCGTAGCTTTTTGAAAAGCCTTTCTTTTTGATTATAATAACCTTAAGTCCGCTTTTATGTGTCCCGCTGTAGACAGTTTCGTCAAGCGCATTATTATATGTTTTGATAAAATTCATTTTCACGCCTCCTTGTCAATATAATAAACAGTATCAAGAAGCATTGACTTTGCAACTTCCACAATTTCCTCGAGTGAAACTTCCTGCACAGATTTTTTCATATCTTCAATGGATATGTCTGTACCTAAAAGAAGCTGCATCGTGTAATACTCCTCAAGAGCACGAATACTGTCATAATTTGACTGGTATGCATTGATAAGCTGTTTTTTTGCCGTTTCAATTTCATCAGGAGTAATTTCACCGTTTACCATTTTTGACTGCTGAAGCATTATCTCATCGTAAGCTTTTTTAAAGCTTTCAAACTCTACACCGCTGCGGACAAGCATAATCTGCTTTAATCTGTCAATACTGCTTGAAACATAGTAACAAAGGCTGAGCTTTTCGCGCACGTTTTCAAAGAGCTTGCTTGTCGCGCTTCCGCCAAAGACGGTGTTATACACCATTGCCGCAGGGTAGTCCTTTTTGGAAATTTCCTTTGCACACCTAAATCCCATACAGAGCTTTCCCTGTGTAACGTCCATTCTGTCGGTAACGGTCCTGACCTCTTTAACTGAATGTACTGCCTTTGTTTCAATCTTTTCGGCGTTTCTCTCACAAAGCTTTTGTGCAATTTTGCCGGCTGCCGACTTTGCCCCGTCCTCGTCGAAATTCCCTGTAAAGATAATGTCAACCCTGCTTTCATTTAGTACCTTTTGATAATGTGCATAAAGGTCATCACAGTTGATTTTTTCAAGGTCTTCAGTATATCCGAGCGGATTTATGCCGTAAGGCTCATCTTTACACATTTCCTCCTGCAGTCTGAGCACACTGTATGAGCGTTTGTCATTCTTTTGCGAAAGAATTGCATCCCTGATATTATCCTTTTCTGTTTCTACAATACTCTCGCTAAAGCGTGCTCCACTTCCTGACCTGAGTACAATATCAGATAAAAGATTCATTGCATTATCAAAATTAGATTTCCCTACAACTGCATCTGCTACCGATTGAACACCAAGCTTTACGAGGTGCTCTTCACCATACTTTGTAGCCCTTGCGATAAGGTCTGCCCCGTAAAGATTTTCGAGTGCCTCGGAAATTGCTTTTGCATCGGGATAATTTTCGCACTGCTGACGCATAACTGCCGTAAGAAGAGTGTTTTTTGTTACCTCTTCCCTGCAAAGCGGTCTGTGAAAAATAGTGCACGCACTAAATGCCTTGAATTTTTTGTCATTTATAAGGTACAGGTTTATTCCCTGTTTGATTTCGAATTTTTTCATTTTATTTTCCTTTCATCGGATTATGTAGGCAGCATTTTTGCTGCCTTTTACTTGTTTGAGTTTGTCATATCGTCGGCTGCGTTTTGAACGCCATCAACTGCTTCATCGACTGCATTTGCCGCACCGTTTGTCATATCCTTAACACCGTCTGCCGCATCTTCAATTAGATTGTCGCCATTTTTGTCCATACCATCGTCATTTGTTGTGTCGGTGGTATTGGTACTATTGGTGTTGTTGTCGGTACTTTCAATCATACCGTCCTTATCCTGTGCAGTCCCGTTGCCGTCGCCTGCCATACCGCAAGCAGAAAACAACATCGCGCATACCGCAAGTAAACAAATAATTTTTTTCATAGTTACATTCCTTTCTTTTAAGATACAATGTTAGTATTACCTCTTTTTACAGAAATAACAAAAATTCCGGAAACAAAATCCGACATTTTTCATAGTATATTACTGTAGGGCGACCTACTTAATATATATATAGTTTTGAGAGGAGATTAACTATGTTTTTTGGAAATAACGGTTGCGGTTGCGGTTGCGAATGGATTATCTGGATAATCATCATTATCCTTCTTCTCAGCTGTGTTTGCGGCGGAAACAATTATGGCTGCGGTACTAATAACTGCGGTTGCTAAAACAAGTTTTAATTTTCGTTAAGCGGAGAGATTAATCTCTCCGCTTAATTTTTTCTGCAAACAGACGAAGTGCTTTTCCTCTGTGGCTTATACTATTTTTCTCTTCAGCAGAAATTTCTGCCGTTGTTTTCCCGAATTCCTGAACAAAGAAAACGGGGTCATACCCAAAACCATTTTCACCTGCAGGTGCGTATGTAATGCGTCCCTCGCAGGTTCCTTTTGCCGTAATGTAGCCATTCTCATCTACATAAGTAATTGCACAAACAAAACGAGCTGTACGTTTTTCATCAGGAATATTTTGCATATTTTTAAGAAGAAGGTTCACCCTGTCCTTATCGTCAAGACCTTCTCCGCCGTAGCGGGCACTATATATACCCGGCTCACCTCCAAGGGCATCAACCTCAAGTCCGCTGTCATCAGCAATTGCGGGAATTCCCGTCGCCTTATAAATTGCCATTGCCTTGAGAAGTGAGTTTTCCTCAAAGGTTGTGCCGGTTTCTTCAACATCAATATCAATACCTGCGTCTTCCTGACTTATTATTTCAAATCCCTTAAGGATTTCTCCAAATTCTTTTATTTTATTTTTATTTTTCGTTGCTGCAATGATTTTCATACTATTACTCCAGTTTAAGTGTGATGGTCTGACTTCTTTCCTCGCCTACCTTAAGGAATGCGAGCTTGCCGCTTTCTCTCATATCTGCTCTGCCATTGGCATTGCAGTTGCCCGGCTCAAGTCCAAGCACGTATTCGCCTTTGCCCATCATCTTCCACTGTGTAAAGAACGGAAGCTCGTTAATGTCGTAAACCATCGAAAGCGTTGTGTTTATATCGGGGCTGTAGATTTTAGCTAACCCCTTGTTCATCTCGTAATAGTAGCACTGCTCTTCAAAGCCCGACTGCGGCTTTTCCATATCTGTGGCTACGTCAATGCCTTCTTCTGACCTCGGGTTTCTCGCTTTTACGCTCTTGCTGTCAATAGTAACAACCGAGTTTTCCTTAAGAAGCGGATATCCCATATTGAAGTGATATAAAATCATGTACGGGTTTTCCTTGTCGTCGATGTTTTTAACAGTATCCTTGATTGTGATTTCGTTTTTATCAAGCGGGCAGATGTACTCTCTTGTTAAAAGCATCTTGCGTCCAAAAAGCGAGGCATCGCGCATTGTCAGCTTAACGTGGATAGAGTCGTCAATCCAGTGTTGTACATTTTCCGCAGGAATGTGTGAAATTGTACCATGAAGCGGTGTATCCTCGCCATCGTCGTGGCAGGGAGAGCCAACTGCGGTGAGTCCGCAGGTTGTAAGAAAGCCTGCAGTAAACGATTTTAAAAAGCCTGCTCCATTGCAGTCGTAGTACTGTGGTGCTACATATCCGCACGGTGCAAAAAATCCAAGGTTGTTACCTTTAAAATAGATTCTCGAAATATCGCCGCCTCTGTCTGCAGAAATGGTAAACATTATGCCTCTTCCGTTGTTAACCTCGAAAAGCCTCATTCCATCGCCCTTGCCCCCGCAAAGACGATGCTCCTCCACACCATAGAGCTGTGATTCATGTCCTAAATATTCGTTCATTTCAATCTCTCCTTTTATTTTAATAACAAATTGTAAAATTTAATTTAAAAAGACTAAACAATTTAAATACAACTTATTTTGTTTCCCTTTCCATAGTAACGTGGATAACGCCTTCTTCTAAAAACTCGTCAGAAACTACAGAAAAGCCTACTTTTTCATAAAACCCCACTGCCTGTTTTTGTGCGTGGACACTTATTTTTTTGCATGAAAACCGTTTTTGTATTTCCTCGATACTTCTTTCCATAAGCTCACTTCCAAGGCCTTGTCCATGCTTTAAAGTTAGCACACGTCCTATTGTTACAGTGTCTTTCGCTGAGGAAAACGCTCTTAAATATGCTGTAACCCTTTTACCGTCAAAGAAAAAGCAATGTAAGCTCTTGTAGTCAGTATCATCAAGGTCCTGACAAACAATATTTTGCTCAAGCAAAAAAATCTCTGTCCTTGATTTTATAATTTCGTACAACTCTGCTGCCGAAAGCTCTGAAAATTCTTTTACTATAAAATTCAAACTATCACCCTTCAATTCTCATGCCGATTTCTTCTATGATGAAATCATTATACTACACTTTCACTTAGTTATCAATAAAAAAAGGAACTGTAAAAAGCATTTTTTTACAGTTCCTTTCGTTTTATTTTGTTCCCGTTGAACCAAAGCCACCCTCACCACGAACAGTTTCGTCAAGAGTGTCAGATTCAATAAAATCTGCAGTGATATAAGGTGTTATTACAAGCTGAGCTATTCTTTCACCGTTTGCGATTTCCTGTTCTTCGAGCGAATGGTTATGAAGTGCGACCATAATCTCACCACGGTAGTCGCTATCTACCACGCCTACCTTGTTTGCAGGAGCGAGACTTCTTTTACAGGCAACAGAGCTACGTGCGTAGATAAGCCCTGCAAAGCCCTCGGGAATCTCTGCCGATATGCCCGTCGGCACAAACTTTGTTTCGTGCGGAGCAAACGTCCATTTTTCACTGTCTAAGCAGGCATACAAATCTGCCCCCGCCGCAAACGGCGAGCCGTAGGTTGGCATTTGCGCACCGTCACGCAATTTTTTTATTTTTACTTTATATTTTTCCATTTGTTTTACACCTCGTTTATATTTCCGCTGCCCATGGTTCGTTCCCATTTGCCCTCAAAAAGCACAACCTCGCCTGAGGCAAGCGTTTTTTTAACATCAATAATCCTTTGATTTGACGACCCTCTGAAAAGAAGCCCGGCAGACTTAAGCTTTTCGACAAATCTTCCGTCCACTAAAACGTCTATAAGACTGAGAAATTCCTTTATTTCCTCTATGTTTTCTTTATCCTTTAAAAGCTCCTCATCAAGCACAAAGCCCGTATAGCACCATATTGTTTTATCGGGATATTTTTCTTTAAAAGCACGGCAAAGCTTTATCAAGCCGCCACGATTTTCCTTTTCAAACGGCTCACCGCCTAAGAGCGAAAGTCCCGCAATATGCTCGGGAGATGCGGCATTTATTACATCGTGCAAAACCTCATCTGTAAATTCGCTTCCATAGGAAAAATCCCACGCCTCGCTGTTAAAGCAGTTGGGGCAGTGATGCCTGCAGCCGCTTACAAAGACGGACACCCGCACACCCGGACCATTTGCTATATCAAATTTTTTTATGGTTGCGTAGTTCATTTTATCTCCCTATAATCATTGGTCTGCAACAAGAACTGCTGCAGACCATTTAGCATTGATATTTTATAGATGTAATACTCTTTCCTTAATCTCCTGCGTTCTACCCTGATTCCAGAACTGTGTTCCGATATATCCGCAGGTACGTCTTGCAACGTTGAGCTTTGACTGATCCTCGTTGCCGCAGTTGGGGCAATGCCAGATAAGCTTTCCGTCGCCGTCTTCCTTGACTTCGATTTCTCCGTCAAAGCCACATTCCTGACAGAAGTCGCTCTTTGTGTTAAGCTCGGCATACATAATGTTGTCGTAGATAAATCTCATAACAGAAATTACTGCATCGATGTTGTTCTGCATATTGGGAACTTCAACATAAGATATTGCACCACCAGGTGAAAGTGCCTGGAATTTTGCTTCAAGTGCAAGCTTATCAAATGCGTCGATATCCTCAGTTACGTGAACGTGATAGCTGTTTGTTATGTAGTTCTTATCGGTAACACCCTTTACGATGCCGAAACGTTTCTGAAGGCACTTTGCAAATTTATAAGTTGTGCTTTCGAGCGGAGTTCCGTAAAGTGAATAGTCGATATTTTCGTCCTTTTTCCACTTTGCAGTGTACTCGTTAAGCTTTTTCATAATTTCAAGACCGAGCTTTTCGCCCTCGGGTTCGGTGAGCTTTTTGCCGTTTAAGCTATACACACATTCCCAAAGACCTGCATAACCGAGCGAAATTGTTGAATATCCACCGTGAAGGTATTTGTCAATCTTCTCACCCTTATTAAGACGGAGAAGTGCGCCGTGCTGCCAGAGAATCGGAGCGGCATCGGAATATGTACCTGTAAGACGCTCGTGCCTGCACTGAAGTGCACGGTGGCAAAGCTCCATACGCTTGTCAAAGATTTCCCAGAACTTATCCATATCACCGTTTGCTGAAAGACCGATATCTACAAGGTTTACCGTAACAACGCCCTGATTGAATCTGCCGTAGTACTTGGGCTTTCCGTTCTCATCAACATACGGTGTAAGGAAACTTCTGCAACCCATACAGGTATAGCAGTTACCGTCGCCGTTTTTGTCAATTTTGTTCTGAAGCATTATCTTCTCGGAAATATAGTCGGGAACCATACGCTTTGCGGTACATTTAGCAGCAAGCTTTGTAAGGTAGTAGTATTTGCTGTCCTCGTGGATGTTATCCTCCTCAAGAACGTAAATAAGCTTGGGGAATGCAGGTGTTATCCAAACACTTTTTTGATTTTTAACCCCTCTGTAGCGCTGCTTTAAAGTTTCTTCAATAATAAGTGCAAGGTCCTTCTTTTCCTGCTCGTTCTTTGCTTCGTTAAGGTACATAAACACTGTTACAAACGGTGCCTGTCCATTTGTTGTCATAAGCGTAACAACCTGATACTGAATCATCTGCACGCCGTTTTTAACCTCTTCACGAAGACGGATTTCAGTTATTTCGTCAATCTTGTCAGCAGAAACCTCTGTTTCTACCTGATTTAACTCCTCTTCAACCTGCTTGCGGATTTTCTTACGGCTGATATCAACAAACGGAGCAAGGTGTGTAAGGCTTATGCTCTGACCGCCGTACTGGCACGATGCAACCTGCGCTATAATCTGTGTTGAGATGTTGCAGGCAGTAGAAAAGCTGTGGGGCTTTTCAATCATAGTACCACTGATAACAGTTCCGTTCTGAAGCATATCCTCAAGGTTTACAAGGTCGCAGTTATGCATATGCTGAGCGAAATAGTCTGCATCGTGGAAATGAATTATGCCCTGCTCGTGTGCAGCAACAATGTCATTCGGAAGAAGAATACGCTTTGTGATATCCTTACTTACCTCACCTGCCATATAGTCGCGCTGAACACTGTTAACCGTAGGGTTTTTGTTTGAATTTTCCTGCTTTACTTCCTCGTTATTGCACTCGATAAGGCTAAGAATCTGCTCGTCAGTTGTGTTTGACTTTCTTACAAGTGCACGTGTGTAACGATATGTAATATATCTGCGGGCAACGTCAAAAGCACGCTGATTCATGATCTGGTCCTCGACCATATCCTGAATTTCTTCCACGCTTAAAGAACGGTTCATATTAAGTGCCGCACTTTCCACATCCTCGGCAATTCTCTTAATCTGAACCGGTGTCATTCTGCTGCTGGGCACAACGCTGTCGTTTGCTTTGGTAACGGCTATTACGATTTTTTCGGGATCAAAGGTAACTTCAACACCGCTACGCTTGATTATCTTCATCTTTTCCCTCTCCTTTGTTTTTTAATCATTTACGTTCAGCTTTAATTATAACAACATCTTGTGCCGTTGTCAATAGATAACAACAAAATATTGTGTTTAAGTATTTTCGCCTGCAAACGCCTAAACGATGGGCTTTAGAGGCATTTTACCCCCATTTTTCATTTAATTTTTTTCTTTTCACGTACTAAATATTGTGTTTTAACGCATCAAAAAAATTATTTACTATTCTCTTTTTTTGTTATATAATAAATAATGAAAGGAGAGCTATCCCCTTTCGTTACAAATAAAAGGAGGGACACATATGAAATCAAACATTTATGTAAGAAAGACTCAGCTCACACAGGAACAGAAAGATATGATTGTCAAAAAGATTGATAAACTGGGCAAGTTTTTTGACGATGATGTTACTGCCGATATTGTGGTTGGCTACCAGCGTGATGAAAAAATCGTTGAGGTTACTATCCGAACTCCAGATATGATTTACCGTGCAGAAGAAAGAAACGAAGAAGTTTTAAATGCCGCTGACGAAATTGTGGACTCCATTGTAAGACAAATCCGTAAAAACAAAACACGCCTTGCGAAAAAGCTTCGTGCAGGCGTTGATAAAAGCTTTGAATTTGGCCCTGTAGATGACGAATCAGAAAGCGAAATCAAAATTGTAAAAACAAAAAGGCATGCAATCAAGCCGATGGATGCCGAGGAAGCAGTTTTGCAGATGAAAATGCTCGGTCATTCGTTCTTTGTTTTCCTTGACAGTGCCACTAACCATACAAGCATTGTTTACTGCCGTAAAGACGGAAACTACGGTCTTATTGAAACAGAATGATGATTACACTTAAAGAGGCTATTATCGTAGAGGGCAAGTACGACAAAATGCATCTTGAAAAAA